>NZ_JCALDG010000039.1:0-26592 GCF_059812735.1 Mycobacterium sp. NGS40 | reverse complement strand
CGGCAAGGCGGGCAGGCGCATCGAGATACCTAACCGAGCTGGCCACGATGGTCAGGGAGAACTGTACTAGTGCTGATCAGCGCTTCCAGCTGGTAAGTCGCATCGAGGAAACGAGTGCGCGCCTCGGCCGTCGGGATCGGACAGGTGTGATGCTGGCCGCCGATGCGGTAACGGAAAGCCGCGAAGCGCTCATAAAGCCAATCGCGCACCGCCGGCGGAATCACGTATGCCGCCAGCGCCAATTTCCACCACCCTCCGAGGTGGGCAGCGACCTGCAGCAGCGCTGCAGACCGGATATCCACGGTCTCGTCTGGCTGTCCCGCGTTGCGGACGTAGACGGCGGAATCCACGCCCTCCAGCTGATGGTGGCGGGACCTGATGTCGCGAGCGAAGTCACTGCCCAGAGAGGCGAATCGCAGCGTTCCATGACGGTCATAGCGAAGAAGGGTGCGCACCGCGCTGTTGCAGACCCCGCACACACCGTCGTACAGCAGAACTGGCGCGTTCGGCAGGCTCTGTACCGCACTCACGTGAACCTCCCCCCGAGGAAGCGATATCGCCTACTCCATCATTGCAAATCGCGCCGCAGAGCGGCATTCGACCTAGGTCGATGTGGCGTCGTCGATGGCTGCCCGGATTTCCTCTCGGCAACGACAGAAACCACTACCCACGAACTGAACAGCATGCGACCCGAAAGACTTTGAGGCATCAGTGCCCCGGCGGGGGAGCGGCACTCGTACCTCAATACTCAATTAATGCCCCAGTATCAGCACTGATAGCTACTGATAGATCAAACGAACTGCACGGGAACAATTTCGGTTCGGGCGATAGCGCGATCGCGATCCGCTACCAGCGCTGTTCTGCGTGGATCGGCCATAAAGCCGTCCATCGCGGACTGAGATGCCCACTCGAACAACTGAATCTCCAGCGGCCGACCCTCGGCACCGTCACTGCGTGCCCGCTGCAGGACCGTGCCGCCATGTTCGCTCACCCACCTCAGCACCGAATCTTCGTAGGCGATCAAGGCCTCCTCCATACCCGGATGACACCAGAGCAACACATAGGACCTCTGCTTCACCACCCGATCCTCGCACGCGATAAAGCCGCATTTCGACCGCGCTACGCACAGGTTCACCTGAACGTGTGCGCTTTGCCGAAAAGCAAGTTGCTGGTGACCATGATTGAGTCCTGCTCGTAGCGGGACGCCACCGTTTGGCTACGAGCCCTCCGGTCCAAGGAGGTCCCATCGGTTCCCAGCAATGTCGAGGAAGACCGCCACACGTCCATACGGCTCTGCGCGGGGCTCGGTCACGAATTCAACTCCGCCGCAGACCATCCGGTCATATGCGACCTGAAAATCATCGACCCGGAGGAAGAGCCCGACGCGGCCCGCGAATTGCTGCCCGATCGCAGCCGCTTGTGTATCACCGTCTGCACGGGCGAGCAGGATGCCAGTTTGGGCCCTGGGCGGACGCACCACGACCCAGCGTTTCGGGCGGCCGTCATTGGTCAAAGCCGGTGAGTCCTCGACCAGCTCGAACCCAAGCAAGTCGACGAAGAATGCGATGGCGGGGTCGTACTCCTTGACAACGATCGCCATGAGGTCGATGCGCATCTGCCGAACATAGCTTGACGACACATAGTCAATGCGCAGAAGCTGCGCCCTCGACTTGACTCGTAGCAAGGTCTGACGTCTGTAAGGGTGTTACCCAACCTTGGCTAGCGGATTACGATTCGTTTATGGCGGATCCGATGATGGTCCCGTTCCTGGTCTTAGCGGTGATCACCGCCGTGTGGGCCGTCCTGCTCGTCTTCTTCGTCGTCTACCAACGACGGTCTAAACGGCAACCTCATTCGACCGACAATGCACGTCGGCCGAGGGTGAGCTGGCAGGTCGGTCGGTGGGACACCGACCCTCGCCATGCCTACGTCGCCAACATGGGGGAGGACACCGCCTACGAAGTCAGCGTGACGGCGCGGGACCGAGTTATCGGGACAGCCCAGAGCGTTCCGCCCTATAGCACCAATCGCCTGTCGTCATCGTCGGGACATCCGTGCTACGTGAATCTCTGCGCCGACGACCGACTCAAACGTCAAATCTTGGTCGGCGCCCACCGAGGAACGCGGAATGCGGAGGTCAGATCTGTTGATTCCGATCGACCTGGATTCGCTGTGCGAGTCAGCTGGCGCTCCGCGCGCGGCGAGTGGTTCACGCAAAACGTCCGCACCGACTGACCGATCCTGAACGGCTGAAATCAGATCGTCGATTACGGGCCGGCGACGAACCGGGCGGGCGAAGACCCGTGACCCATGGCCGCGCTATGGCTGAGCCGCACCGAGGCGATCTAGGGGAGTGCCAGGCAGGGCCGATGGAGTAGGGGTGTGGGCGATCGCGTCGTCGATCGCCGCCGCGATGGCGTTGCGCGGATATGCGGCGGGTGCGTGGTCGTCGAAGTCGTAGGAGGAGTGGACGCCCTCGGGGGCGACGGTGATGTTGACGATGACCGGCGTGGGGAGGTTCAGCACCTCGAGGCGAGCCTTAACAGCGTTCGTGAGGTGTTCGGCGTAGTCACTGTGCTCGCGGCGTTCTTGTGCCGTGAGCGCGTCGCTGAGGTCCGCGATGGCTTCGTGGGCTTCGTCGTAAGCGATTTCTCCCGGAGTGGGAGGTCGGCTGTTCTGGGCCTCGGTCGTTAGTTCGGTCAGTAGCGCGATGTCGGCGGGATCGTCGCCCCAGCCCGCTTTGGCTTCGACGCACAGATAGCCGTTGTCGTCGACGCTGATCCAGTCCACGGCGGCGATGCGCGGGTCCTCGGGGGTGAAGGGGCCAGGGGGCAGGTCATCGGGTTCGGGGATGGCTTCTCCGCGCGAGGCAAGTTCCAGTTCCGCGTCGCGGTAGTCGTCGTAAGAGGTGTCATTGGTGTAGGGCAGGATGCTTTCCACCCAGAAGTCGATGCTGACGGGTTCGGTGCGGTGTTGCAGCAAGTGTTCGTCGTCACCACCGACCGTGGACTGCAGTGTTTCGCGTACCCTCTCGGCCTCCCAGGACCCGGGCCGGCCCGCCAGGATCTGCTCTGTGCTTCCGATGTTCGCCGCGGCGCCCGCTAGGGCGTGGGTGACGAACTCGGCCCAGTCGATCGGCAGCGCCGCGCGGGGGTTCGGATCGGGTTCCCATTGGCCCGAACTGGTTTGGCGCACAGGTTGATTCGTCAGATGGGCAGCTTCGGTCAAGGCGGCGATGGCGTCGTAGAGCACTTCGTTGTACGGGCGGGGATCCGTCGTCTCTGGCGCGGTCAGGTAACCGATGTCGAACAGCGCCGCCGAGAGGACCTGGCGATAGGGTTGGCCGATGGTGCGTGCGACCGCGGCGAGATTGTCACGCTCAGGTAGGCCCCGCACGCCGTTGACTCGCCACAGGCGCAGGTTTTCGCGCGTGATGCCGATACGCCGGGCCAGTTCGGCGTCGCTGACGCCGTGCGTGTTCTTGTACTGGTCGATCAGCTCGATGAGGCGGGGGCTTGCCACACCGACCAGTATTCTCCGACCGCCGCAACCAGTCAAGTAGTGCTTTGCCATACTACCAAGTGCTACTTGACAGTATGGCAACTTCCGTTCTCGCACCCACTCAAACGTGGGTATATACTGAGTCAACATTCGATATATACGGGTGGAGGCTTGATAGGTGACAAAGCGCCTGATCGATCTGGACGACGACCTACTGGCTGCCGCTCAGAAAGAGCTTAAGACGTCCGGCGTATCGGACACGGTGCGCATTGCATTGCAGCAAGCGGCAGCATCTTCTGCTCGCGCACGCCAGGTTGCATGGTTGCGGGCCGGCGGTCTAGGGGAGATGGCTGATCCCGATCAACGTGGTGACGTGTGGCGTTGATCGCTCGGCACCTCATCGATACCAGTGCAGCAGCACGGATGACGCACCCCGAGGTCGCCGCTCGACTTGCCCCACTCATTGAGGCCGGATTGGTCGCGACCACGGCTCAACTCGACGCCGAGGCGCTCTACAGTGCCCGCAATCCTGCTGACTATGAACAACTCTGGTCAGACCGCCGTGCGGCGTACGAATATCTGCCAACCAATGACGAACACTGGCAGACGGCGCTCGGCGCGCAACGACAGTTGGCAAGCACTGGCCGCCACCGTGCTGTCGGCATGGCCGACCTCCTGATTGCCACCCTCGCCGATGCCCATGACGTGACGCTGATCCACTATGACACCGACTTTGAGATTGCTGCAGAAGTACTACCGTTTCGACACCAATGGGTTCTCGAGCGGGGCACCATCTGAGCACTGCACTACCACTACTTCTTCAAATACACTGGGCCGCAACACAAATATGCAGTGCTCTACTGACAACTCTGCATATTCAACTCCTGCATATTGCGCCGCGCCGGACAGACCATGAGAATTACGCCATCCTCTTGGGGTCCGCCGCGGGATTGCGGTGGCGTCATTGATGATCGCAGCGCAAGAGGAAAATGCGATCCGGCTACGGTTCACGCGTCTCCTTGTCCTCCGGGACGGGTTGGTTCTTCCTGTCGACGAGGTACTGCCACACGAGTGCCAGGGCGGGGTACGGTCCCGGCCTGGAGCGGTGGGCGCCGGAGACCAATGAGATCGGCGGGTACACGTCAAACGAGTCCTCACGGCCGAGCCATGCGCGGCTATTGGGGTCGTACACGCTGGAAATCTCGGTGCTGAATTCCATTTCGGGACTGGTGAATTCGAGCGTCCATTCGCTGGCGATCGATCCTCCGGAGACCTCTGCGTCGATGCGTTGGCCATCGGGTCCGCGAAGTTCGAATGATGTCGGCAGGGCTTCGCCATTCGCTGGCGTAGCAGTGATGCCTGCCCAGTCTGTGATTGTCTCCCACACATCCTGGTAAGCATCCCATTCATCGGCGAACCTTTGGTGCCCGCCTCGGGCGGTGGCGGTGTCGGACTGGCGCGGCTGAAGAAGTTTGCCGTCGACGATGTCGGCGTCGAACGGCACTGTGACGATGCTGTCGTACAGCGTCATCCATTCGTGGACGGTGTTGCCGTCGTTGTTGATCACGTAGCCTTCGGCGCGGACGTCGGCGAGGAGCACGACGGTGTAGGAGACCAGGTCGGTGCCCTCGTCCATGACCTGCAGCGAGACGCCGGCAACATCGACGAGTGCGGCGGCCGGCTCGAGTTCGAAAGTGGGGTCGATGATCTCGTCGAACTTTCGCCGGTCGTCGGTGTCCACTGTGTCAACTGCGATGTCGTCGACGTCGATCCAGGCTGGCGGCGGGCCGTGGCGGTCATCTGCCGCAGCGGCCTCGGTGATGCTTTCAAGGAGCTCATCAATGATCAGTCGGCGAGCGGTGTCGACGGAGTGCTGCGGGTGCACGGGAGGCGAGAGCTTGCCGAACAACTGGTGGGTGGTATTTGCAGAAGGAAAGTCACTGTGACGCAACGCATTTACCGCTGGCCGGAAGTCTTTGTAGTTTTTGGTGAGAAATACAATCTGGTCGGGATCGTTGTCGACGCGGCGTAGCGCATCGCGGACGATCGACGCGTCGACCGCGCCGGTGCGAGTGCCATCCTTGCTGCGTCCGCCGGCGCCTTCGCCGAGGACCTGGTCGCGGATAGCGTCGACAGCGCACTGCCCGTCGAGGTCCAGGACCTCGACATTGGGCATTGCGCGGCACAGTTGGTCGATGTGTGCCGCGACGTCACGGGCTGCCAGGGGTGCAGGTGGCTCCCCGGCGATGGTCAGATCGCCCAGTTTCGTGTACGCGGCCTGCAGCTCCTTGAACGCTTCGAAGGCGTGGACGGCCCACTCGTCGATGACCTGCTGGGGAATCCACAGCTTCACGTCCCGGCGTGCCAGGCGGTCGGCGAGTTTCTCGACGTGATCGGGCTTGAAGTTGCCGGCGCCGAAGAAGCATGTGTCGATCACTGCAGCAACGGGATAGATAGGGGCGGTTGCCGGTTCGGGTTCTGAGCCGTCCTGGTCGGTCACGAGATCATCATTGCACTGCGTGTGTCTGGCACGGCGCCGCGCTGGGGGCCGGTGACTGTGCCCCGATGGTTTGTGCCGGGTGCGCAATGGTGCGCGGTATCCCCGTGGGATGCAAGCATCAAGGCATTTTGACCAAGACTAATCGCGGCGACGGGTGAGGGTCACTGCCCGGTCTCAGAGGATCTGGCGGTCGCGTGGTGGGGAGCGCCGGCCTGATCGAGACACGATGGGGCTGGCCAGTCTCATTTGAGTTGGCGGATCGGCGTCGGCGTCTCATCGCTTCGGATCTTGACGGACCCAGCGGCAGCTGATGGATTCAAGGGACAAGATCTGACCGGCTCGTTTCATACGGAATTCCGACCAACTTGAGTGTCCCGCTCTTTTGCTGTGCGGTGTGATACAGCGGTCGCAAACCACTCTCGCCAGGGGCGGCTCGATAGACTGATTCGATGATGAACGCAGAGGTCAGCGAGAATGGCTTCGACTTTTACTTCGACTATGAGGAGTACCCGCCTATCGGTGGTCCAGGAGGTGATCAGTTCGAAGTTTTCGTAACTCGCTATTACGACCGCACTAAGGGTGACGGGTCAGAGCGGTTGCACGACGATGCTATTACCGGACCCCACAAAGCCAGAGGGAGGACCCTGGACGAGGCCTTCCAGAAGTCCGCCGAAAGTGCCCGCCGGTGGGCTAGGGAGCAGCGTTAGCCGAATCGACCTTCGTCGGTTGGGTGTTCGTGCCTTGCTTGCCTCCTTTTCTTCAAAGATTTCCCGAGAACAGCTGACCGCGCTACGTCAACGGCGACCCGGTCCAGCGACCGAAATTCCCTACTGCTTGAGCGGCCGCGGTCAGGGGGATCATCATGAGTGGCAAACGCGGTCAGCGGTGCATCCGCCGAAGCAGTTATTCATGAGGGCAACGCTTTCGGGCGTGGTAGCAAGCTGCGAGACCGAGGGATATCGGTGGAGATTCGACTTCCGAGGCCCTTATGCTGGCAGCGGCGTTGCTTGGACGAGAATTTCTCGGGCGACGGTGATCGCGTCGCGAACGTCGGCTTCCGGCAAGTGAGAACCTGCATGGGTGGCCGCGTTTCGTCGCTCAATGAGCCGAGTCCGATAATCCAGAGGTAGGGTTCCGCCGCACTCGCGTGTCCAGTAACCACACAGTCGGCCGAGCATCGAATGGGCGCGCAGCTCGCCGTCAATATCGGGGTGGCTGGCCGCGGCGAGGTGGGTTCGGATAAGGATAGTGACAGCAAGTTCGGCGGCCAAGCCAGCATCGAGCACTGCCCGCCGGTAATCCTGCCCCATACACAAGGAATTCGCATCGCGAATGAGCAGCCATTCAGCGGGTGGCGGTCCGTGGAGCTGCGCGTGGTCGATGCAGAGCTGCAGTTGTCGGGCGTCAATTGATGTGTAGTTCGGCCACACCACGCCGAAGGAACTTGACCCGACCGGAAGGATTGCGCCGTCGCGGACCGGGTGGGAATGCAGAGTGTAGAGCCGCGACCACAGCGTGGTACCGCTGAATTTTATTCCTGGTTCGACGGGCCCCAGTCGGGACAAATCTTGACCGTGCAGCACTTCGACCCAGGCGCTTACCGCGACCCACCATGCAGACATGGCTTCAGCGATTCTGCGGCCAGTGTCGCGCACGGAGTCGTCGTCTCCGTCGACCGCCAGTGAGATCCCGATCCGGCGGATGTTAGCCGCTTTCGGCGTGCTGAAGTCTTCCGTCCATTTCACGATGCGACCCCAGAACGGCGCCATCTCAGGTCGGCTGCTAAGCAAGTCCTCGCGTTCTGAATAGTGCCACGGGGGCCCCGACAGCTCATCGTGGGACCGACTGACTCCGTCGGCGGATGGCAGCCTCAGAATCAAGGCTTCACCTGCAACGACCGCTGAGTACTCCACCTCGAGAGCCGCGATGTCGACGGTGAACTGGACCGGGCACTCGTAGTAGCCCTCGACCACGCGCGTCTCGACTGGCGCCACACGCCGACCATAGGTCACTGCCTGCTAAATTGCGGGCGCTTTGACGAAGGCGACCGCGGCCGTGATGGCGATCGAGGCAGCGAAGTACGTCAAACAACGATGTGCGGCGATGCTGGAACGTGCCGCCGGGCAGGCTCTCCTGCACCCCTTTTCTCTACGTTAAGCAGCGGCGAGCTCAATCACGCGTTCGCCTCGAGCCGAAAGGAAAAGCTGCCATGCCGAACCCAGCCGTTCGCTCAACGCCCACAACCGGGTTGCTGCGTTGCAATCGTGAGCGGCTCTCGATGGGCGCCAACTTGTCGACCAACGGCCATGAGAAGCCAACTTGGTGGAACGTCATGACTTTGGACAAGCCTTGCGATAGCTTCCGCGAATGACACAGCCACCTGCCAAGCGCTCTATTCGTTCAACTGCACGATTGCGGTTACATTCCAGCACGCGCGGTGAGGCGGTCGATTTGGACGACGAAGCGCACGAAGCGGCACGGCAGCAGGCCGAAGCCGAGCGCGCCGAGACCGAAAAACAGCCGCATCGATGGACTTCTATTGCTGGATTAGTCGTGGCGGTCGGCGTAGCGGCTGCAGCCAACGTAACGACGCTCGTCGTCGCATTCAACGGGCAGACCAATGCGAGCATCCAATCAGCAAAGGAATTTCGCCGTAATCAGCAGCAGACTCAGTTTGTGGATTTCATTAACGCAGCCTCAGCCTTGCAGGACGCAGGATTCAAATATCAGGGAGCAATAGCCTTCAGTGTCGTCAATCAAAAAATTGATGACAATGCCGCGGAGCCACTGAGGAAAGCTGCTGAAAGCCAGTTGAACACCTTACGTACCAAGCTAGCTGCCATCAGGCTAGTCGGTTCGTCGCTGACAGTCAGCGCCTCGATCGACGTAGTGAACGGCGGGACAAATGTCTACAACCATGCTTTGTCATAAAGTTTGAAACTTAAAAACTCGAAGGATGTGGACCAACCTACACTTGAGTACACGGACAGACTTACCGCGAGCATAAATCTCTTCGTGAAATACGCCAGGCAGGATATTGAAGCGAATTCCTAGTTTCGTGCAGCGGATTGCCGGTAACCCGCCCTATTCGAATCGGCCGTATTCCCAGCCGGGAGAAGTGGCCCGCCGCAATCACCTGCTTGGTGTTGGCGACGGGTGTTGCGACAACTTGCGAACGCGAGGGTGCGTTTGGTCTCGAGTTTCACTGGTTGTCAATCTCATTGCTGGCGTTGACTATCCCGGCTACGAGGGTAGTCGCTATGGCTATAGCCATGAACGCTCCTGCGTCCCCTAAGGACGACCATGGACAACATCGCGCCGGGTCCGGGCGCCATTGTCGGTCCGCGATAGACCGGGGAGCGTCGCGCCCCAGCGTGCGGCGTTACCGACCGGTACCGGGTACCCGAACGATGCGGCCAGAAGCTGTTGGGTGGCGGTACGTACCGCCGAGTTATCGGCGAACGGATCGGACGCGAAATATATTGGTGCACAACACAATAACGAATAGTGAGCCGGTTACCGGTAACCCGCCATATTCGATCCCGCCGTATTCCTCCCGCATGATGGGCGAGGGGAGAGCGGTCAGGCAGACTGCAGCCGTTGGCGCAACGCAGGCAGTCCAGGCCCGTCGAGGTTGTCCAGCAGTGCGGTGCGGCCGCTAACGGCCATCATCAAGGCTGACACGGGCCCACGGATTTCTGCCCCCTTACCCCAGGACCGATCAATGTCGGTGCCGCGCAATGAGATGCCCCGCAGTCGGCCCAGGGGCACGAAGCCAAACGGCCATAGCCCGGTCAGGAAATCCAGCGCAATCCCCACCTGTTCGAGGTCGGGCGCAAATGGGAGGCTGAGGGGAATCCGGATGTCGCCGCCATGGATCAAGATATCGGCGAAGGGGGCCACCGGCCCGAACACCGGCGGACTTAAGCGGTAATTGGCGCGCTGACGCAGCATGGTAACGATGTCGGCGGCCGGCAACTGCGCACGACGGCATGCGAGCTCATCGATCGCGCGGGCCAGGCTGCCGCGACGCAAAGCCATCGACATGGCCCCCGACAAACCATCGGCCACAGAGCCGGCGAGATGCGCGGCCACGGTCTTGACATCCCAGCCTGAACACAGGCTGGGCGTTGCCAACTGTGCCGCGTCTAAGCCCTCGATCAGTGTCGCGATCTGGCGCCGCTCGTTCGCGACCGCGGTGAAGACACGCTCGCGGTCCAATCGCACAAGAAAGACTCTAGGCCGAACTCAGGCCGGCGCCGCTACGCTGCTGTTTTATGCAGGAGACGCGCCTCGACACCGCCCGGATCCGTGCGGCTCGTCGGGCGATCGACCCGATTTTTCTCGACACGCCGCTGTACCGCTGCGAGGCGCTGGAACCCGACCTCAGGTGCACGGTGAGCATCAAGCTCGAAACCGCGAACCCAGTCCGCAGCTTCAAGGCGCGCGGCACCGAGGTCGTCGCGAGCCAGCTAGCCGACAAGGGCTCGCCCGCGGTGGTGTGTGGCAGCGCGGGCAACCTCGGGCAAGCCCTGGCTTGGTCTGGTCGCGCCAGGGGTCTCGAGGTCACGGTCGTGGCATCCCGGTTTGCACCTGCGGTCAAGCTCGATCGCATCCGCGCACTGGGCGCGAGATTGGAGTTAGTGGACGGCGATAACGAGATGGCCCGTGCCCGGGCGGCAGCCATCGCGCGGCATGACGGCATCGGGCTGCTCGATGACAGCTTGGACATCGAAACCTGTGAAGGCGCGGCGACCATTGGCCTGGAACTGGTGGAGGCCGTGTCGCCGTTCGACGCTGTGCTGATCGCTCTCGGGGGAGGAGCGCTGGCTACCGGTATCGGGCATGTGATGAAGGCCCTCGCGCCCGACGTCGAGGTGATCTGTGTTCAGCCGGCCGGCGCACCGGCGATGACACGCTCATGGCGTCAGCGGCACGTTGTCACTACCGACTCGACTGACACCATCGCAGACGCTGTCGCCGGCCGGTGTCCAATTCCGGAGGTCCTCAACGACCTCCTCCTGGTCGGCGACGACGCCGTCTTGGTCCAGGAAGCATCGATCATCGCCGCTATGCGGGTACTTCTGGAGGACGCTGGCCTCGTCGTCGAACCGGCGGCCGCGCTGGGCATCGCCGCCATCCTCGAAGACCGCGACCGCTTCGCGGGCCGACATGTGGTGACCATCGTCTGCGGCAGCAACGTCGACATGGACGCCTACTGCCGCTGGGTCGATGCGGCTGCCATCCACAGGCCTTGACATCTGTCCCCCGGTGGGGGAGCGGCACGTGCCGGTCCGGCTGCCCCCGATGTCGATCCTCGTCTTCGCCGCTGCCGGCCAGTGATGAGTCGATTCTCGTGCCGTCACTGCCTGCTGCAGGATTGGCGACTCGGCCACTCTTACGAGAGAACGTAGCAGGCGGCCGAATTATCGGCATAACTCGCGATGTGAAAGATAGTGGCGCACAACATGATAGCGAACATAGCGCAGTTTAGTTGACATAAGATAGCTTATCTAACACGAGAGTTCTTGGCGTCCTCGGTGTTTGGCATCTCAGACTCGCGTTCGATTAAGGATAGGAGGCCGTAGAGCGGGTTGAGTTCGGCGGCGGAGCGGGTGTCGGCGCCGGCGCCATCGACGTAGCGCTGTGAGGTGATCATCGATTCGTGGCCAAGCAGCTTCATTAGCGCGTAGACGCTCACATTTGCATTGGCGAGTTCGGTGGCGAAGGTGTGGCGCAGCCCGTGCACCAGAGCACCCGATGATCGTTCGCTGTTGATGCCGGCTTTCTTGAAGGCCCGCAGGATTCGGTATTGCAGCGTCCCGCGTGTGATCCGTTCACCGTTGGCCCCGAGAAAGAGCGGAGCCTTCACAGAGAATCTGGCGAATACGTCCGCGCTCGGTGAGCGCTTGCGTTCCTGTGGAAAGCGGGAGGCGCGGCTGTTGAGATACTGCTCCAAAACGTCGAGAAGCTCTCTGCTGAAAGGTATTCGGCGGTCCTTGTTGCCTTTGCCGTGGACATGCAGGACGCCGCCGCCGTCGTCGGTACGGCGGATGTCGCCAATATCTGCGCAAATGAGTTCCTCAGCCCGTAGGCCGGCCAAGAGGGAGGTGAAGACGATGGCGCGGTCGCGTTCGGGCCAGTCGTTGCGTCGCGCGGATCCCTGCTCGGCATCGATCGCGGCGACCAGGTCGGTGACAGTTTCGGTGCGATAGCTCTTCGGAAGGGACTTGGGCACTTTCGGCCGTCCGATGAGCGGCATGGGGTTGGCGTCGAGGAGTTCCGCTGTGAACAGGAAGGTGCACAAGGTGTTCCACGTGGACCAGCAGCGTCGTATCGAGGCGGGAGAGTGGGTTTCGGCGTAAACAGCGAACGCCGCACGTAGAGTCGCCTTGTTTATCTCGGTCGCTTTGAGCTGCAGCACATCTTCGGCCGAGCCGGCCACGAGCGTGGCGATCGCTTCGAAGTCTTGACGATAGGCCTTCGCGGTGTGCGGTGACGGCTTCCGGATCGCGCTATCAGCCAGGAAGTCGTTGAACCATCCCGGGTAAGCGATAGGGGATCCGTTCGGTTGCGGCGTCGTTCCAGGCACCCTCTCAGCATGGCAGCGTTTCGTGGATATCAGTGGTTATCCATGAAAAAGTACGCCGTTTTCATCAGATGAATCATCAGATGAGACTGAGCAGGAGGCCGATTTGCCCCTCGACAAGAGTGGTCGCGTACACGTCGTCGGGTCGGTTCCCCTGCTGCATCCGGAGGCGCAGACCGTCGACGAGATGCTCGAGGGCTGGCGCAACCAGCAAATGTGCCGCAACCTGGACCATGACGCGATCGCGGGACGAGTCCGCCTGGTCCATCGTTTCGTCGAGCACACCAACGAGTACCCGTGGATGTGGACGCCGGCTCTGGTCGAGGAGTTCTTCAGCGACCTACGGTCGGTCAAGGGACGCAGACAGTCGACTGTGCGTGGCTATCAAAATGCGTTGCGATTGTTCTGTTCTTATGTCAGCGATCCCGATTACGGTCGGGATCGGGTGTGCGAACAGCGGTTCGGCACGCATCCCGCTCAGGTGTTTTTCGACTAGAACACCGCGGTCCACGTGCAGGACAACGAGCAATCCCCGACGAAGCGAGCGTTCACCAAACGAGAGCTGCAAGATTTCTTCGACCATGCCGATGACCAGGTCGCGCTGATCGCGGCCTCAGCGCGTAAAGGCTGGCTGCCGGCCTACCGGGATGCTGCGATGTTCAAGGTCGCCTACTCCTACGGGCTGCGGTTCAACGAACTGCGCCATCTTCAAACCGTGGATTTCTCCCGCAACGCCCACGCCCGGGAGTTCGGCCGCTACGGCGTTGTCCAGGTCCGTTACGGCAAAGCAAAGAAGGGATCCCCACACAAGCGGCGCGGTGTCCTGACGGTCTTCACATGGACTCCCGAGGTGATCGGGCACTGGCTTGCCCACGGCCAGCGGTGTATGACCGATGGGATTGACCTATTCCCCAGCGAGCGAGGCACGTTGGTCGCTGAGAATACGCTGCTGCGTCGGTTCCGTCGGTATTGTCGGGATCTGGAGTTGGCAGATGGATTGGATCTGCACTCGTTGCGCCGCTCGTATGCCACCCACTTGATCGAAGACGGCTGGGATGCCAAGTTCGTCCAGGACCAAATGGGTCACGACCATGCCAGCACGACGTCCCTGTATACCTGTGTATCCAGCGACTACCGGGTTAGCACGTTGCGCCGGGTGTTGGATACCACCATCCAGGAGGCGCTTTCGTTAGGCGAGGAGACCTCATGAAACGGCGAGTCGACTACACCTGGAGATTGGCCGAGCTGATGGCCGCTCGCGGGATGCACAACAGTACCGACCTCATTCCCCTTCTTGCCGAACGGGGCATCCAACTGTCACGACCACAGGTGTATCGCGTGGTTCATCAACGCCCCGAACGGGTTTCACTGCAGATGATCGCCGCACTGTGCGATATCTTGGGCTGCGGCGTGGGAGGACCTCGTTACCGTGACCGCGGCCGACGTTCGCCGGCGCACAGCGTCCGCCAGCTCGCCGACAGTGCCGAGGCCCAACGTGGTCGAGCTCAATAAAGCGGTGCGTCCTCGCCGAGCAAGGGTGATCAGCGATGACGATTAGCCCTAACCGGCGCTCAACCAAACCGGGGCGCCCGCTAGTTACCGATGGGCAGTTCCGCTGCAGCCGGTGTCGGCGGATGGCTAACCAGTGCCGAGCGTCCTGGCCCGGAGAGCAACTGTGCTACAGCTGTTTCTACACTGCGATGCGCACACGCGGGGTCTGCCCGAGATGCGGTCACAACGGTGTGCTGCCCGGCCGAGCCGACAATGTCGACCACCGACCGATCTGTTTGGCGTGTGCAGGAATTCCCGGAGACTTCATCTGTCGACGCTGCGGGGGTGAAGGCGATTTTTACCGCCGCCGAACCTGTTCCCGGTGCGCCCTTCGCGAGGATCTGACCGCGTTGATAATCGACGGCGCCCACGATCCAGAGGCTATGGTGCCGATCGTCGACGCATTGTGCCGCGTCGACCGTCCCGCCAGCATCCTGAGCTGGAAGCGTTCGCCTAGAGTCGAGGAACTGCTGATGGGGCTGGCCTCCGGGCAGATCGCGTTGACCCATCAGGGCCTCGACGAAGCCGGCGCGGACAAAGCGACCAACCATCTACGGAGCCTGCTCGAACACGCCGGCATCTTGGTTGCGCGTGATGAACCGCTGGCCCGCTTCGAGCGTTGGCTCTCTGAGAAACTCGAGGCAGTGACCGAGCCATCGGTGCGCGGCGCGGTGGAACGATTCGCCGCATGGCATCACCTGCGTCAGCTACGCAAGGCGTCGGTTCCCGGACAAAGCTCTACTGCGGCCGCGCGATACGCCAAACAAGAGATCACCGAGGCGATCAAGTTCCTTACCTGGCTGCACAACACACATTGCCGCACCCTGGCCACCTGCCGGCAACAGGACGTCGATGAATGGCTCGCATCGGGTCCCACCACGAGACTCAAGGTCCGAAACCTGCTCGCCTGGGCCAAGAAAACCCGGCTGAACAACTCCGTGCAGATCACCCACCGACAGCCTCCCCCCAGCCGCGCGCTCACCGAAGAGCAGCGTCTGGCATGGCTTCGAGAACTTCTTCACGGAGATTCCGAATCACTGGCTTACCGTGTCGCCGGAATCCTTCTGCTGCTGTTCGCCCAGCCCCTGACCAAGATCGCGGCTCTCCCGACATCGGCAATCGCGTCCACGGAAAACGAAGTCCGGATCTCGCTGGGCCAAGAACCGATCCCCGTACCCCGGCCCTTCGCAGACATGCTGGCCAACCATATGCGACGCCGGCCGAATCTCGGAGCGGCAGGCGGGGTGGCGGACAGCCCGTGGCTGTTTCCGAGTGTGCGACCCGGTCGGCATCTCGGCCCGCAGATGATCATGGAACGGCTCGCACGACTTGGCATCGATCTGCTTGGCGCACGCAATACCGCCTTGCAGAGCCTCGTGGTGGCAGCGCCACCGCCGTTGGTTGCCGAACTACTCGGCTACAGCTACAACACCGCACAGCTCCATGCCGAGATCGCAGCCCAACCGTGGGCCCGCTACGTGACCAAAACAGCCGCTAAACACGCTACCGCCGAAATGGCCGAGGACGCGTCCACCGGCTGTACTCATTTGGCTGCGGGGGGAGTGTGACGGCCGCTCCTCAAGGCGCTGATCGAAACCCTGGCCACGACAGCACCGCGTCGTGATAGTGCAGTGGTGGATATAGCCGGGGTCATGCTCCTGAGCTTCGTTGCTGGCTTGGGGGTGGCGGTCCTCACCGCTCCGGTGGGCGTATCCGGCGCCGTGTTCTTGCTGCCCATTCAACTCACCGTTCTGCACGTTCCCAGCCCCGCGGTCACACCGACAAATCTCTTGTTCAACATCGTGGCGATCCCCGGAGCGCTCGCCCGCTACCGCGCCCAGGCACCGTTAAACAGTCCACTGACCACGGTGCTGCTCATCGGCACGCTGCCCGGAGTCGTGATCGGTGCGGTGATCCGGGTACTCCTGATCCCCGGATCACAAGCCTTCCGTATCTTGGTGGCCGCATTCCTTCTGCCACTGGGGATCTGGCTTTGCCTCCCGAGCAAGCAAGGGACCGCCTCGCCACCGGCAACACCACCACAGCGCTACTCCACGGTAGCGCTCGCCACCGCCGTCGGCGTGATCGGCGGGATCTACGGCATCGGTGGCGGATCACTGCTCAGCCCCATCCTGGTAGGCCGCGGGCTGCCGATCGCCATCGTGGCACCCGCCACCCTGGTCTCAACCTTCGTCACCTCGGCGGCCGGCGCGATCACCTACGTCGTTCTGGCCCTCGCCACCGCAGGACAGCACATCACACCCAACTGGACCATCGGACTCGTCGCCGGCGCCGGCGGACTCATCGGCGGCTACCTGGGCGCACGCCTGCAACCACGCCTACCCGAACGAATCCTCAAAGTGGGCCTCGGCATATCAGCCATCGCAACCGCAACTCTCTACGTGATCCAAGCGGTCCAATAACCCACAGACGAGGAAGCCGCGGAGCGCGAGCACCAGAGCCCTCAAGACGCCCTGCCAGGGTAGTTTTCTGGGTGCTTCCACACCCGCGACGACAAGCCATGGCAAATAACGGCTTCCGTGCCGCGCTGTCGTCTCAGAGCGGCTCTGGTTCAACGCCAATCGCTCGCAAAAGGCAAGCAAGCCGCGCCGAGAAGACCCGACTCAGCCCGAGCAGGACAGTCGAATACGACGCAATCGAATATGGAGAGTTACCGGTATTTGGGGCGTGTCGGCTGGGCGGGGGAGTGTCCGAGCGATCTGGGCCAAGGCCGCGACTCCTCGGCCCTGCGCATCACCACCAGGTCGTCCAGGGCTACCCCGCCCGAGCCGAGCGAGGATCAGAAGCATCTCATTGCTACTCCGACGATCACCCTTCGACCTAGAACTGAAGGGACACTAACAGCGACAACACTTTTCAGCGTTCAGCGACGGCCGCCGCATCGGCTGGATCCGTGGCTATTGCCGAGGTCCACGAGCGGCGGTCGAGTCAAAACGCTAGGCAGCCGCCCTGCCCGATCAGAAATCGTATGCAGGGTCAGCGTCGAGAATTCTCGCGAACATCGCTGCCAGCCCTGAGAGGTCGGATTCGGCTCGCGCGGCGTGGCATGCGCTGTGCAACTCGGTCAGGTCGGTCTTCTGCCAGTCGAGGCCGGCGCCGCGTTCTGAGAGGAGCAGGTCAAAGAACTCGCGGGTGGAGCGGCCGTTGCCCTCGCGAAAGGGATGGGCAAAGTTCGCGTAGTCGTACAGGTAGGCGACGGTGCGGGCGAGCTCAGCCTTGGGAACATCCCTGAGCCGGTCGAGCCGGTGGACCTCAGCGGCGACATGAGTCATCGGCTGGTTGATGCTGCCCGGGGGACAGAATGACTCTCCGCCCTTCTCGATGCCGACTGTCCGCAGATCACCCGCCCAGACGTACAGGTCTTGAAAGAGCTGACGGTGGATCGCGCGCAGGTGCGGCAAATCATATGTACGGTCACCCAGAATTTCGGGGGCCTCGCGAAGTTCGATAACCCGTGCCTCGACGAGATCGTTCTCCGCGTCCCGCAGCGCCTCCGTTGTCTGGGCACCGACACGATTCCTCAGAACGTTCGTGCCAGGAATGAAATAGCCCCGCCAATTCTGTTCGAGATCGCCGGTATCCCAGGGATGCGGCACTCCAGGCTCGGTTACGTCAGGTTGTACCGGCGCCGAACGCGATCGCGCAGCTCAGCGGCGGTGATGGTTCCACGGGCGTAGGCAACCTGGTCGGCGCGCGTGGCGTTGGTGCTGCGGGAACCTTCAAGTTCGGTGCTACGGCGGATCGCCCGCACGGCCTTCACCCGGCGCTTGGCCTTCTGCAGCTCGGTCACTCGGAACACCACCTTCCATGGAGTCCCTCCAGGATAGTCGACGCGGCTGACATCGGATGGAAGCGCGGGCACGCGGCGTGCAGGTGGCCAGCCGGTCATCAACGCTGGCACAGGATGCGCGCTGATGTCGTACGGCGTAGCTGCGGGACCGGGTTATCCGGCGTCGCCGATATCGAATACCTGAGCCTTCATGTTGCCGGCGCGACCGTGCGCTCACCGACGCTCTGCTGTTCACGTCACGAGTCGGCCGACGGGATCGACGACGGCGGTGTCCTCTGGCTTCGGGATCGTGCGCGCCTGTCCGTGCTCGTTCGTCTCAATGCTGTTGTCGTCATTTCCGCACTGGCGACTAACTGGTCCGTCTGTGCTGCAAAGACCAGCGGTTGATGGGCGGGCACAGACAGAGGGCTCGTGGCTCGGCACCGACATAGTCGGCAGTCATCGGCAATGTGGTGGCCGAGGTCCTCCTGGCCGGTTTCTCGTGGCCAGCGCGGGTTTAGCCCACCTCGGCAAGAAGCGCACCCATTTCTTCGAGAATGGCCTGGGGGCTCACGCCGGACCTCCTGGCCCCTACCTCCACGGCGAGGTTCGCGACTGTGGCCAGCCCCGAGAACAGCTGGGACATGGTGTCTTCCTCCGAGACGCCTGCGTCGGTGAAGTCGTTGAGCACCGATGTGAGCACTGCGTCGCGGCCGGCGGCGTCATTGGTCGCTCGACTGAATTGGACGATAGAGACGTAGGCGAGGGCGTTTTGCGCGGCCTGGAGCTGGAGTTCGGGTGTCCATTCGAATGTCATGTCAGAAGCGTAGGAAACCGGGGTGCAACCAACTGTCCTGTCCAGACGGCGGCGTGATGCAAGAGTTCAGCTGAGACACCATCGAAAACTGTTAGCTTCTGGCGGCTTCGGGGTGCGCAACAGATAGCCATGTCGGCTCTCTCAGGGTAACCGCCTGTGAGGGCACCGACCATGACACCTTTGTGATTCATCCACAAGCTGTTGCTGCCGACAGACGGAGTTACCCCCAAACCATCCACACGGCACGCACAGCAGCCGGTTTCTACTGTCCGGTGAGAGGTCTAGCCTCACCCACGTGGCCCAACCTGGCTATCGCGCCTACATCGACGAATCGGGACAGCCGGCGCGCACGCCGCGCTCCAGCCCGCATTTCGTGATGGCTGCTCACGCGCTCTCGGTGCTAGGCGACGATGCTCCCGCGGAGACGCGGATCGACATTTGCCGGGCAGTGGCTGCGCGTTCGCCCGGCTCTGTCGGCAGTAGCCAGTATCCTCTGTCCGGTCGAGCGGACGGGGACTTTGGATGCAGGTGATTGCTGAGCGGTACGTGGAGATCGCGAACACGCGGCGGGCCGGAGGCCAGGGTGACGTCTTCCAGGCCGCCGACATCCAGCAGGCCGGTCGCACTGTCGCGGTCAAAGTCATTCCTGCGGCATCCGATGATCTGTCCCGCATCTACTTCGAACGCGAAACAGCGGCACTGCGCACGCTTAGCCACCCGAACATCTTGGCGCTCCGCGACAGCGGGATAGACCAAGCCCGCGGCCTCTACTACGTCATCCTCGACTGGGTCCCTGAGACGATCAAGACCTGGTTAACAGGTTTCGCCGAGCCACCCGGATGGGACGACGTCGCTGAGTCCGTTGCGCTGCCCCTGGCCTCAGCGCTCGCGCATTCGCACTCGCTGTCAGTACTCCATCGCGACATCAAACCCGCAAATGTGTTGTGGGATGGGAAAACTCCACTTCTAGCCGATTTCGCGCTCAGTAAAATCAAAAACAAGATCGCCGGGGTACGCGATGCCACCGTCCTCGGCGCGACGTCCGGGCCGTGGGCGCCGCCCGATCAAGCCTCCCGCGGATCGACGCGATTCGACGTGTACGGCCTAGCGGCCACGCTGTTGCAATGCGTCACCCAACAGGAGTTTCAGGACTACCACCACATCGCCCAAGCGCTCGTCGATCCCGACCCACCACCGGAAGTGGTGGACCTTCTCACCCGAGCACTCGATCCCAATCCCGCTAATCGGCCCGCTGACGGCCAAGTCTTCTATTTTGAACTGCAGGCAATTCAGACAGCGCGTAGCGCGAAATGGCACCGGCGCAGGGAAATCGCGTTCGAACTGACGACGACAGCGCGGCAAGCACTCGAAGCAGAAGGAGGCGGGCGCAGCGCCGAAGCCGTCATCGACGGATGCCTTGGCTCGGCGACTTACGTTGTCCCGCGGTTGAAAACGTTGCCGGACGGGCGTTCTGAGCTGACAGCCGAAGAGTTCCGGTTGGTCGGCGACCAAGTCCAGCTCGTCCTTACTTTCGACAATGACTACAAGCTGGTCGCCAAACGCGCGGAAATCGGTGATTTCGAGCAATTCGCGACCTGGCGCAAACGCGACGAGGCTGTCCTGCTGGATGGTCGAGACTGGGTCTGGACCGCGCGTCGGCCGGCCAATCCCACTCAAACGGCGTTGGCTACCAAAGAGATCAGTCAGATTCTGCAGAAAGCCGTCCAGGACTCCGGAGACCGTACCACTGACCGCTATAGGCATGCGCGGCTCAACAATTGGTCAAAACTTATCGACGCGAAGGAGCAACTGGAGAAGCGCCTCGAGGAGCCCATCACTTATACCCACCTCGGGGGCTCTGGCCACGAGATCGTTCTACAGGCCGCCAGCCCGCCCACCACGGCGGTCCTGGACCAGGACCGTGTCGCCCGAGCGACAGACGAGGCGCCGGGTAAGGGGACACCGGTGACGATCGTCGACATCGACGGCACGGACGTCACCGTCCGCGTCACCACTCGCCGTGGCGGCGGCACCGTGCCGCGCGAGGGCGAGTTGGTGCGAGATCGCACTCCATCACGTGTGGCGATCCGGCGTCAGAAAGACGCGCTGGCCGCTTTGCGTGACGGGAGCGCAGCGAGGCCGCACCTGCGAGAGTTGGTCCTCGACCCGTCCCAAGTGCAACGCCCCGAACCGGTGGCCTTTACGCCACGCGCCGCTGATCTGGATGACGACAAAAAGGTTGCGATATCCCATGCGCTCGGATCAACCGATTTGTTCCTCGTCGAAGGGCCTCCAGGCACCGGCAAAACTTCCTTCATCTGCGAACTCGTCAACCAATACCTGGCCTCCCGGCCGCAGGACAAGGTACTCGTGGTCAGCCAGATGCACGTCGCGATCGATAACGCGATCACCCGGCTCTTCAGATCGGGAGTCACCGAAGTCGTGAGGCTGTCAAGCAACGACGACCGCGTCGACCCCGAGGCAAGTCACCTCCTGTTGAGCAACAAGCTCCAAGCCTGGGCGCAAGCAATCGCCGAGCGCGCCACCCAAGGAATGGCCGAACTCGCGCAACGCGAGGGCGTCCAAGTTGAGCATCTGGCTCTGGCGCTGCGCGCCGAAGAAGCACTGTCCGCGCTGCGCAAGCGCGACACGACCGCCGCGCTGGTAGGCCCGCTGACCGCCGAGGACCGGCTAGACAACGAAGAGCTGTCCGAAGAACGGGTGAGCCTGCTCGCTGATTATCGGCGCGCGACCGAACGCGCAGACGAGGTGTTGTCGTCGCTACAGACGATGGCCGCTGAGGTGGGGGTAGAGGTGGCCGCCAAGCCGGACGAGCAGCAGCTGGCCGGCCTGGTGACGCAGCTGCTCGGTGAGCCTGACACCGAACGTCGGCGGCTGCATCAATTGGTCGCAACCCAAGGTGACTGGTTGTCGAGTCTCAACGACCCCAAGGCCGCCGAACCGATGTTCCTGCCAACCCAAAGTGTCGTCGCGGGAACGTGTATGGGCTTTCTCTCCAACAGCAACATCCAGGAGATGCAGTTCGATCTATGCATCATCGACGAGGCCTCGCGTGCGACGGCGGCCGAACTGCTCGTCCCGATGACCCGGTCGAAGCGTTGGGTAATGGTCGGCGATCCCAAACAATTGCCACCGATGATGGAAGAAGTACTCGGGCGCGAACACAATGACCTCGTCGAAACCTATGACCTCGACCGGGTGTTCTTGTCGACCTCGCTATTCGACACTCTGCTCGCTGAAGTGCCCGAGGAGTGCCGTGCCAGGTTGGTGACCCAGCACCGGATGGCCGCCCCGATCGGTGAGCTCATCTCGCACACTTTCTACGGCGGCAGCCTGATCCACGACCCCGTGGCAGTAGTGGCTGCCGAAACCATCGACGACGACGAACGCGTGATCTGGTTCTCGACAAGCCACCGCAGCACCCGCCACGAGGAGACGCGTTTCGCGGGTGACTCCAGCCTGGCGAATACGCTTGAGGTCGAACAGGTCTGCCAACTCGTCCACCGCCTCAACGCCGGAGCCAGCCTGGGCAAGTACCATCGCACCGACGGCGGCAAGCTTGAGATCCTCATCCTCAGCGGTTACCGGAAACAGTGCGTCGAGATTGAACGCGCCCTGCGTCGCGGCCACCGCTTGGACAACGTCGACGTTCAGATCAAAACCGTTGACGCCGTGCAGGGCCGAGAATCGGACGTCGTGATCTTCTCGGTGACTCGAAGCAATTTGCGTGGCGAACTCGGCTTCCTTGGCGAGCCCTATGAAGGACGGATGAACGTCGCGCTGTCCAGAGCCCGCGAAATCCTGTGGATCGTAGGCGATGCCGAGTTCTGCCAAGCCCAGCCTGGCCCGCTCAAAAAGGTACTGCACCACATCAGCACCGCCGACAATGCGACGGTGCACACGCTATGAGTAGAGATGTCTACGCAGACGCCGCGCGCAAGTACGCCCACACCCTGCCCGGCCACATCCTCTTGGCCGCCGAACCAGCCGCGATCCCAGCGTCTACGCTCACCCTCGACGTCCTCGTCGAACAGACCGAAGAACTTGAGGCAGCGCAGAAATACGCGCTACGGGCCATGCTCAACGGGCTCGACTCTATCGAAGACCTCCAACTGTTCCTTGGACTCGATGATCGAGACATCCTCCGCGCGATAGCCGGCCTCCTCGATGCCGAATACATCGACTACCGGCCGCCACCCGAAGGCGCGCTGCGTCGCCTCACACTGAGGGACGCCGGCCGCGACGCCGCGCGCGACGCGCAGCTGCGCAGACCGGCCCCAGCCACAGTCCCGGTGGTCTATGACCGGCTGACCAGAACGGTCACCCCGTGGAACAAACGAGCGCTGACCCGCACCCACGTCGCGAAATCCAATGCGGCACGAATCCTTCTGCCGCCGGCTAGCGCCATGCCCGTCGGCCTGCACGAACTCAACGTCGACGCCCTGACCGCTGCGCTGGACATCCGGCGCGAGCCAATCCACATCCTCGGCATCAGCGGCGTCACCGAGAACGCGGTTTACTACTACGGTGCAATCCTGCTGATCTACAAGAACTTTGACACCAACGAACTCCGGTTGGGCGTCGACGTCGATGGCACGTGGAGCGAGCCACACGCAGCCGCCCTCGAAAAGATCGGCGCCGTCGACCGTCTGCGTATCACCGCAGCCCCCGCCGACGAGGTCCACGAATCCGTCACCGACTCGGCCGACCGCCTGGGCCGAGACGAAGTCATCGCTCTGCAGACCGCCCTCGACAGCAACGAAACAGGCACTGACGGAAATCAACTCGACCGCGCACAGATCCGCTGGCTCGGAGTCTATGAGCACCCCACCTGGCTCAACGACGCCGTCTCGAACTCGCAGCACCGACTGCTGATCATCAGCCCACGGATCACCGGAAGCGTCGTCGACCAACGGTGGGTCGATCGGGTGGAGAAGCTCGCCCGAACCGCCGACGTAACCATCTTCTGGGGGCACAGCGACAACACCAATACCGACGAGACCGCCGTGGACAGGCTCCACAAAGCCGCACGCCGCTCCACCCGCTTGGCAATCGTCAGAATCCCCAACACCGTCGCAAAGGTCCTCGTCAGCGACGGCTGCTACATCAAAACCAATTTCAACTGGCTGTCCTTCCGCGGCACCCCGTCGCGCCAGTTCCGACACGAAGAAGGCGACCTGGTCCAAAACCAGGAACTGGCCGACCACGCCTACGACAAGTACATGTCCGAGAACTGCATACTCGCCCTGGAAGTGGTCGGAACGCTTCCGGCGAAGTACCGCACTAGAATCAAGTCGAATGCCTCCACACCGTCGGACCTGTAGCCGGCATTTCAGCCCGCACCGCTCACAGCCAGAACAGACTCACCGGCGACCATGGGATCACCCCCGGCAGACGCGACGCAAAGTCAACCGCCCACAGCACGGCGACGAGAACGACGCAAGAAGGCGCCAGCCAGCAACCGCGAGACGGCCCGAAGACAAGCGCTCAGCAACATCACTGTCGGAGAATCCGTGTCGGGCGTCGTTAAGAACCTCGAAAACTATGGGGCGTTCGTCAGTCTCGGCGACAACCTCGACGGCCTGATTCCATATCTCAAAGCTCGGACGACAGGTTCACCACCCATCGGCGGTTGTCCAACTAGGCCAAACCGTAGTAGTCATCGTCGAAGACGTCGACATCGACCGCGAACGGGTCTCGCTGAAACTCAAGAGTGTCGACGGACGCCCCCGATCACCACAAAAGCCACATCACGCCTAGACGTCAGGGGACACCGATACGCCGTACCGCCCCCGAGAGCTTCTAGTCAAAGGTTTTGGGGTGCAATGCCGGTGAGAGATCCGAGCGACTTAACCCCGCATCCCTGCAGGGCAGTATGACGACGCGGGCTGCTGGTTGTGGTGGTAGGGGTCGTTGGCCGGCGACCACCACCACCACGCAGCATCAGCATCCAGGCAAGTGGAGTCGTCAAGCCGCACCCCAGCCATCTGGACATTGTTCATGGATAATGACGATTATCCATGAAACGTGCGAAATAGCATGGTGTGCAGCAGGATTGCCCCTTACAAAAACGTCACAGTGACGTATTGACTACTCACCGGGGGCCTCCAGGCCATCACAGCGAATGCCGACTTCTTGTCGGCAGGGCTGTTGATTCTTGTTGTTGTCACCGGGTCGTGCCCGTGCGTCTTTGGGGCTTTGGCTGCGCGTTGATGGCTGCAGGAAGTGCGGTCACGCGTCCCTGCTGGCTCGCCTTAATTGACCATAAGATCGCTTATCGGCTAATAATCAGGCTGGTCACAGGCTATAATTCAGGCTATAATCGCGGTATGAAGCAGGTACCTCTTTCAGAGGCCAAGGACAAACTGTCGGCGTTGGTCGACGAAGCCGACACGACACACGAGATCATTCAGATCACCCGGCACGGTCGCGTCGCCGCGGTCATCATGTCCGCTGATGACTTGGACTCTCTCAACGAGACGCTTCATGCACTTGGAACCCCCGGTCTCGCCGACGAACTAGCCCAGGCCGACGCTGATTACGCGGCCGGGAACACGGTCAGCGGCAACGACATTCGTCGTCGCTACGGTCTGCAGTGACCGAAAACGACGACGCCTGGTCAGTTCAACTCTCACCTGCGGCGGCGCGAGCTCTCGAGCGGCTACCGCACAAAGTTGCAGCGGCGATCGCCGAATTCATCACGGTCGCACTGCCCGCCGATCCCTTGCCGATGTCCAAACCACTTCGCTTCCAGTTCGAGGGCTGGCGGGTGGCCCGGCGCGGCGACTACCGGGTGACCTTCCGGGTCCTCTCCGACGATAACGTGCTCTATGTGGGCCGCATCGAGCACCGTGCGCACGTCTACCGCCGATAACCTTGGTCACGAGCCGACCCCCCCTTCCAACTGCGCGTTCCGTCACTGTGACGGAACGCGCAGCACCGACCCCGAAAGCACCACGATGTCGGGATCATGGCCGCACCCTCGAAGTAGCTGGTGGGCTGCTCCGACTTGGCTTCGTTGATTGAGGCCGGGGCCAACGACGAGTCGGTCAAGCGCGAGAGGAATCGTTTCCTGGCGGCGGTGCACGGTGATTCGCCATGCCGCGCTGAGCTACATTCCAGGCCGCAGCGGATCCATGATTCCGTCTGTGTGGTCAGGAGAGAGCCGGACGCCGGGCTGACGCCGCGCCCGACGGTCAGAGTGTGTCTGCTCGGGGCCGGTGTCCCTGATACGCCGGCGCCTCAGTGCGTGCTGTCGCCAACTGTTAGTTCCAGCCGATGTTGAAGCCCTGCTCCTGCGGCCCGAAAAGGCCGGGCACGCAACGTGATTAGTCGTCTGCGGCCCGGTTCTCCTATAGACTTCGGCACGGAGGTATTCACTGTCCCGGTGCAGCATGGAGCTCGGCGACGCCGATGCCCAAGACGCCTTCAAGGCCGACCTGCTTAGCCCTTCGGGCGCAGAACGGTTTGTGCCACAGAGGATATAGCCGCAGCTGAACGATCGATGTCGTCGTCGGTTGTCGCCCAGTTCACTATCGGTATCCGCAGTACGCACTGGCCCTGCCAGATCATCCCGCCTAGCCAGCAGGTTCCGTCGCGCTGGATGGCAGACAGGGCGGCCCGGTTGGCGTCATCTCCGCCTGGAAGTCGCACCAGCACTTGGTTGAGGACGACGTCGTTGACAATCGACGGCGCCGGGGATGGCCGCCAGCCGCTTAGCCATGCGCCGGGCTTGGGCGCAGTTACGTTCGATCAATTCGGCGACACCGGCGCGGCCCGGTGATCGGATGGCGGCGTAGATGGGCACCGCCCGGGCGCGGCGG
>NZ_JCALDG010000038.1:0-26802 GCF_059812735.1 Mycobacterium sp. NGS40 | reverse complement strand
CGCACCACCGCAGACCAGGCACCTAATCGTTTTCGTCAGGTCCCGGCCGCCGCGGACCTCGCTGACGTCCTCGCGCCGGAGAACACGGACACCATCGTCGCGGCAGCTTGGCTGCACGACATCGGCTACGCACCCCGCCTGATTAACACTGAGTTCCACCCACTCGACGGCGCGGCCTACCTGGCCACCAACACCGCTCCCGGCGGCGACATGCCAGCTGACGTGATCCGCCTGGTCGCCCACCACACAGGTGCAGCGTTCGAAGCGCGAGAACGCGGCCTCCACGACGCTCTGGTCAGCTATCCCGCGCCGGCCGACGCGATGCTGGCGATTCTCAGCTGCGCAGACTTGTGCACCGGCCCTGACGGAATACCGGTGGATCCGGGAGCCAGGATCGCAGAAGTCTTTACGCGATACCCGGCCGGCCATCCGGTGCACCGGGCGATCAGCACATCGGGGCCCGGCCTGATCATGGAGGCGCGCGCCATCCTCGACGCGGCCGCGACCGCCCGGCTAAGAACAGCGCGAGGTGGGTCGGCGCGATGATCCTCAAGGCCCCTGCCGCGGCCACGACGACTGCACCCGGTTGCCGATCTAGGCCCGTACGAGATCAACGCGCTCTCGGCGCGACATGTCGGGCTGGCGATCGCCGCGCGCCGGGGTTGCGACTGTTGCGTTATTGAGTGTGTTCTAGTGTGCGTAAGTGTGTTCTACTTGGTGGCGTGAATCTGGCGGATTGGGCGGAGTCGGTTGGGGTGAACCGACATACGGCCTATCGCTGGTTTCGTGAGGGGACGCTGCCAGTGCCCGCCGAGCGGGTAGGCCGGTTGATTTTGGTGCGTACGGCACCGGCCGGCGAGGGCGCGGCGGCTGGCGTGGTCATCTACGCCCGGGTGTCGTCGCATGATCAGCGCGCCGATTTGGACCGTCAGGTGGGCCGATTGACGACGTGGGCGACCGCGAAGGATCTGACGGTTGGGCAGGTCGTTACCGAGGTCGGGTCGGGACTGAATGGCAAACGCCCGAAGTTGCGCCGCGTGTTGTCGGACCCTGATGCGAAGGTCATTGTCGTGGAGCATCGGGATCGGCTGGCGCGTTTCGGAGTGGAGCACCTGGAAGCGGCGTTGTCGGGGCAAGGCCGCCGGATCGTGGTTTCCGATCCGGGTGAGACCACCGATGATCTGGCGCGCGACATGATCGAAGTCCTCACCTCGATGTGTGCCCGCCTCTACGGTCGCCGCGGCGCCCGAAACAGGGCGATGCGCGCGGTGACGGCCGCCAAGCAGGAACCGGTATCGGCCTGATGATCGTGGCGTTGCGCACCCGTGCTCAGGCGCAGAAGGTCGCCGGGCTTACCAGTGGTGTGCAGTTGGCAGGCAAGCCGAAACTCGATGGCACACAGACGTTGTCGCGGTGTGTCGATGTGGGTGCTGATTTCGAGGCGCACCGGACGGCGGTGGAGTCGGTATCGGTGCTGTTCGAGCTCTATGACGGTGACGCTACCAGCTACGCCCAGAGCGGGTCGCCGGGTGCGCAGCTGCCCACCGGGTGGATTGTGACCGCGGCGAAGTTCGAGGTCGACTGGCCCGCCGACGAGGAGCGGGCCGGATTGGTGCGGTCGCATTTCGGAGCCCGCCGCAAAGCGTTCAATTGGGGCCTGGGCCGGGTGAAAGCCGACCTCGACGCGAAATCTCTTGACCCGGGATATGAGTCGGTGCGCTGGGATCTGGGATCGCTGCGCAAGGCGTGGAACCGGGCCAAGGATGAAGTGGCGCCGTGGTGGGCGGTCAACTCCAAGGAGGCCTACAGCGCGGGACTGGCTGATCTTGCCCAAGCACTGAGCAACTGGAGTGCCAGCCGCAACGGAACCAGGCAAGGCCGGCGGGTAGGGTTCCCGCGGTTTCAATCCACGCGCCGCGATCCCGGCCGGGTGCGGTTCACCACCGGAACCATGCGGCTGGAGGCTGATCGGCGCACCATCACGCTGCCCGTTATCGGCGGACTGCGCGCGAAAGAGAACACCCGGCGGGTTCAACGCCACGTCGCCTCCGGACGGGCCCGGATCCTGAATATGACGCTGTCGCAACGATGGGGCCGGTTGTTCATCTCGATCAGCTACGCGCTGCGCACCCCGGCCACCGCGCGCACCCCTGCGCAACCGACCGTGCGGGCCGGCGTCGACCTCGGTGTGCGAACCCTTGCTACCGTCGCCACCATCGACACCGCGACAGGCGCCGAAACCGTTGTCGAGTATGAGAATCCAGCCCCGCTCAAGGCGACACTTGCCGCCAGGCGTAAAGCTGGTCGTGAACTTTCCCGCCGTATCCCCGGCTCCCTTGCCTATCGGGCAGCGAAAACCAAGCTGACCCGCC
Source organism: Mycobacterium sp. NGS40 (assembly GCF_059812735.1). Taxonomy (NCBI): domain Bacteria; kingdom Bacillati; phylum Actinomycetota; class Actinomycetes; order Mycobacteriales; family Mycobacteriaceae; genus Mycobacterium; species Mycobacterium sp. NGS40. Next base: position 24,430 of record NZ_JCALDG010000038.1, on the reverse strand, counting down.
TGGACCGGCGGTGCGTGCACCTGCGGCGGGAAGCTGCCCACCAACTCAGCACCGAGTTGGCGCGCACCTACGGTCAGGTCGTGATCGAAGATCTCGATGTGGCCGCGATGAATCGCAGTATGGGCCGGCGGGCGTTTCGCCGGTCGGTCTCCGATGCCGCCATGGGACTGATTACGCCGATGCTGGCATACAAGACCGTGGGACACGGCAGCATCCTGACCGTGGCTGATCGCTGGTTTGCCTCCAGCCAAATCCACCACGGCTGTTATCTACCCGACGGCACCCCATGCCGCCTGGTGGGCAAGGGGCGGATCGACAAACACCTGATCTGTCCCATCACGGGTGAAGTGGTCGACCGGGACCGCAACGCTGCCCGCAATCTCCGTGACTGGCCGGATTACGCCAGTTGTGGTCCAGTCGGGACCACGGCCCCATCGGCACCCGGGCCCACCACGGTGGGTACAGGCCATGGCGCCGACACCAGGACACCTGATGCCGGCGGAGCATCCGTAAGACCCCGCCACGCGGGGCCGGACGCGGCGAGGCCAGAACCCAAACCCCGCAAGGGGACGCCGCATGAGCGTGCAACTCAAACACACTCAACGGCAACGGCCAGGAAGAGAAGTGGTGGGGGGGCTGATCGATCCGTCGACGAGCGAGATCTGGTTGTTCAAGCCTCACGTTCGCAGGTGAGATACTGCGGATAAATCGAGAAAGGTTGTTGAGTCATGCGGGCCGCCACTACTGACACCCACGTTGCGGGTGTGCGCGCGCCGGGAGCGCTGCGCCAGCTGGTGGTGACGTGGCAGCACCCGATCGAGCGGTCGATCTCCCCGGTGGGCCTACTCGGCTTCGACGGTGAGACATACAGCTTCTGCTACATCCGCAACGCCCTGCAGGTGCCTGGCTTCCGCCCGTTTCTTGGGTTCCCCGACCTTGACCGCTGGTACGAGTCGCCGATGCTGTTCCCGCTGTTCGCGCAGCGTGCGATGGGTTCTCGGCGGCCCGACTTTGCCCGCTGGGTGACCCGCCTCGGGTTGGGCGCCGACGCTTCACCATGGGAGCAGATCACCCGCTCCGGCGGCCATCGCCAGGGCGACACTATCCAGCTTTTCCCGGTCCCACGTATCGCCGCTGGCCGCTTGGAGTGCGGATTCCTGGTCCACGGGATGCGGCACGTCCTTGAGCGGCCCATAGTCGTCGGGGACACCGTCACCACAGTGTCTCGGGAAGAACTTGAGCGGACTCTGTCGGAGCTTCGCCCAGGCGACGAGCTCGGCCTGTGCGACGAACCGACGAACCGGGCCAACCCGCGAGCCATCCTGACCACTGCCCGCGGCGAAGTGCCACTCGGATGGATACCGAACTTGCTCGTCGAGGAAGTCCACCGGATCCCCGACCGGCGTCAGGCCACCGTGACAGTGCGGGCGGTCAACGGTCCCGACGCCGGCTGGCACCTGCGGCTCCTGGCGAAACTGTCCGCGGCCGTGCCGCCTGGCTTCGACGTGTTCACCGATCCGATGTGGGAACCGCTGGCCAACCCACGGACGATGGGAACCGCTGGGATCTGATAGCGCTCAGCCCGCGCCCGAGTTCGGTATCGGGAAGGTCGACAGCGGTGGCCGGAAAAAGTTGCTCGGGAAATGTCGGGGCCCGCTGCTACCGTTGAATCCGTGACCATGATCCGCCGCGACTACTACGCGACCGCCGGGATGCACAAAGCATCATCGGCGGCCTTGTCGTGCGCGGACCTCACCAATGAATTCGTCCCGTCGTGGACGGCCCAAGCTGAGCGGCGCGGCGGCATCAGCCAGCCCAGTCGCTTCCGGTTACTCCGTCATGAGCAGCCTTCCGCCCCATCCGTGGGCGTGCGCCCCGACCGGAAGCTAGGGCCAGAAGAACAATCTCATATATCTCTCACTATCGGTGTTTGCGCTGCTAGGAATGTCGCCTGACATTCCTATAGTCAGTGCACCCAAACACCATGTGCGCCAACTAATTCCGGCGAAATAATCCCCTAGACAGCACCCGTTGACAGGTGCACCATGAGTAACCAGCAACGCACACCACGACCGGTGTGCAACGCAGACCAGCAGCGAATTGCGTTGCTGCGTCAGTCCCTTGAGAACTTAACAGTGGTGGCATCCGCGCTCGTGGCGGAATCATCTGGCAGACGCGCCCGGCTCAAAACCGGGTGCCCAACCGGGCATGCAGGTTCAAATCCTGCCGAGCGCACACACATTACCAATTGCCTTGCCCCGCTAGGCAAATTGGAAAAGCCGCCTGACTTAGGTTCAGGTGCTTTGGGGGTTCGACTCCCTCGCGGGGCACCACGCGTCGCTAGCTCAGAAGCGCAGAGCAACTGGCTCTTAACCAGTGGGTCCAGGGTTCAAGTCCCTGGCGGCGCACCACCACGATGTACGCGCCGTAAGCATTGAAGCGTGATGCTCCGGACTTTTAATCCAGAGAGCAGGGTTCAAGTCCCTGGCGGCGCACAACACTGTCACCAATGCCGTTGAGGTGTAACAGGAAATGCACATCAGTCTTCCAAACTGACAGAGCGGGTTCGAGTCCCGTCAACGGCTCCACGCGGCTGTGGCCGAGCGGCAAGGCAGCGGTCTGCAAAGCCGTCCACGCGGGTTCGAGTCCCGCCGGCCGCTCCAAAGGGGTGTAGCTCAATCGGGAGAGCAGCGGTCTCCAAAACCGCAGGTTGCAGGTTCGATCCCTGTCACCCCTGCCAGGCATCGCGACGGCGACGCCGAAATCCTGCACAAGCGAATCCGGAGTGCACGCCGGACCGCAAGCAAGTCGCCCACCAGAGGTGGGGTGGACAGGGGCGCACGCGGGCACGCAGCGTCAGGCAGGGCAACGGGATGTAGCTCAACTTGGGAGAGCACCTGCTTTGGGTGCAGGCCGTTGCACGTTCAAATCGTGTCATCCCGACCAACATTCGCCCTTGTAGCTCAGTGGGAGAGCGCCTCGCTTACAACGAGGACGTCGGGAGTTCAATTCTCTCCAAGGGCACGCCATGAAACGCACTGCGCGGTAGGACAGTTAGGCAGTCCGCTGGGCTCATAACCCAGAAGTCGGTGGTTCAAATCCACCCCGCGCAACCGAACAAGTCCGCAACAACGAACCTAGAGAGGAGGCACGCGGCATGAGGCAACTTCGTCAACGCACCACCCACCGCCGGCAAACCGTGGCGGTGTACAACGCCGACTACCGCGTGCTAACCCACGTGACTTGGCAGGAGGCCGTACGGCTGCTGCTGCGGGGATCGGTCTACGTGATCGAACGCCACAGCCCAGCCGTGCACATACACGGCCCATCGACCGTGATCGAGCTGCCCCTGTCGGTCGCCCTGCACCAGTACATCTACGTTCCGTACCGACGTGGCACTCGGGTCACGCGTGACGGCGTACTCACCCGCGACAGCTACACCTGCGCCTACTGCGGCGGACACGGAGACACTCTCGACCACGTGATCCCCGAGTCCCGCGGCGGCCAGAACACCTGGGACAACCTGGTCACCGCCTGCGCACCGTGCAACGGCCGCAAAGGCAACCGCACCCCGGCCGAAGCCGGGATGCGGCTGCGCTGGGAACCGTACGAGCCACGCGAACGGGACCGCTACCGCGTTCCCGCGATGGCCTGACCGGACCCGGTATCCACCATTTGTGCCGGGGCGGACGAACTCCATCACCTCGTCCGCCCCGGCCCGTCCGAGACATCCCCGGTCGCCTAAACGGCAGGGCAGCGGCCTGTTAAGCCGCCGAGCAACGCTCATTCCTGGTTCGAGTCCAGGTCGGGGAGCCCACCTGCGCGCGGTGACGACGGCGTGTCACGACTGACTGTAAATCAGTTGCCTTTCGGCTCAGGGGGTTCAAATCCCTCCGCGCAGACCATCGCTTTTGCCCCGTGGTGTAACTCGGCAGCACAGCTGATTCTGGATCAGTCAGTCTAGGTTCAAATCCTGGCGGGGCAGCTCAACAACTATGCCTCGTAGGGTAATTCGGTAGCCCACCGGACTTTGGTTCCGGGCAGTGCAGGTTCGAGTCCTGCCGAGGCAGCAAAGGTCCGTTGGTGTAATTCGGCAGCACACCTGGTTCTCAACCAGACGGCGCGAGTTCAAATCTCGTACGGACTACCCCCCGCCGTTGTAGCTCAACGTTGGCAGAGCGCCCGAGTGAAGTCCGGGAGGCTGCGAGTTCGATTCTCGCCGACGGCACCAACAACCGAAGCCCCGTTCCGATATGGGTTAGTCAGCCGCCCTTTCAAGGCGGCAGAGGCGGGTTCGAGTCCCGCACGGGGTACCCACGGTCCGGTAGCTCAGTCGGTGAGAGCGCCGCTCTGATACAGCGGAGGCCGGAGGATCAATACCTCCCCGGACCACCAAACACATTGGCCCTGTAGAGCAGTCGGAAGCTCGCCACCCTGTCACGGTGGAGGTCACGGGTTCAAACCCCGTCAGGGTCGCCATGGGGTGCTAGCTCATGATGGCAGAGCGCCTGCCTTGCAAGCAGGAGGTGCGAGGGTTCGAGACCCCGGCACTCCACGATTCGGGAAGTGTGGCAGAACGGTAATGCAGCGGCTTGCTAAGCCGCCGTCGCGGCCTCCGCGACTGAGGGTTCGATCCCCTCCACTTCCGCTGTGACGGTAGCTCAAATCTGGCAGAGCACCGGGTTGTGATCCCGGCCGTTGCGGGTTCAAATCCCGTCCGTCACCCCAACATTCCGCCAACATTCCCAAGCCCCTGTAGCTCAACGGACAGAGCATCGCCCTCCGACGGCGAAGGCTGGCGGTTCAAGTCCGCCTGGGGGCACACCCCCACGCCCACGTAGCTCAACCGGACAGAGCATCGGTTTACGAAGCCGCAGGCTGCTGGTTCAAATCCAGCCGTGGGCACCGCACCGTCCCCGTAGCCCAACTGGAAGAGGCGGCCGGCCTAAACCCGGCACCGGTGCGGGTTCGACCCCCGCCGGGGACACCCACCCAGCCTGCGTAGCTCAACGGATAGAGCGCCGATCTCCTACACCGGAACTGTGCGGGTTCAAACCCGCCGCAGGCACCACAAACACTCCAAGCGCCGGGAGCACGGACGGTCAGTGCAGCACTCTTATAAGGTGACGGTCGCGGGTTCAAATCCCGCCCGGCGCACGACAGTTCACTATTGCCGGATTAGCTCAACAGGCAGAGCACCTGTCTCGTAAACAGGTTTCGCGCAGGTTCGAGTCCTGCATCCGGCTCAAACAGCCACCACTGTCAGGGAGGGCAGCGCCCAGGGCGGCAAAGCGGCGTCGAAACCCGTGCCGGGCACCACGACCCGAAGGTTCAATTCCTTTGCCCTCCGCCAACAGGCACCGCCTCCGAATCTCAACGGACACAGCAGCGGGTAGTGCGGGCCCCGGCTTGTGCAACCAACTCAACTGCGCGACCGGTCGCACGCCGGCATCGGCGCATCTGAAAGGAACTGGCGCCGCTGGCTTCGGTTGACCTGCAGGGGTGGCCGCCAGCCCCCGCGGGCAGCTGTTCAGATCAGTGCTCGGCGCGTAGTCGCTCGTAGTCCGACAAACTGACGATTACGGCGACGTCGGTGTTGTCGTCGGCGATGACCGCCGCCACCCCGGTCGCGGCAACCTCGCCGGCCACCGATCGAAGCGTCCAGCGCAGGTCACGCAACTCGTGCCTGGTCATGAGGTCCGAGGTGCGTGAGAACGTGCGGAGAAGATGGTCATTGTTTGGCTTCCCCCGGGAAATCGTGTTTTGCCACACTGAATCGGTGGCTCACGAAGCTGCGACTTGATGGTCTCGGTGGTTTGCCGCTCGGCCAGGCAAGGGCGGAGGCGGATGGAGTCTCCGGTACCGCGCAGACCGGTCGCGCCGGTGGTGCTGATCAGCGCGGCGACGAGATGTCAGACCCGCGAGAGAGGATGTTAGCTATGGCACCCTTCACTTACTCGGCGCCGGTTCGGAGGCTGGGGGCGATCGCCGGCGCGGTCCTGATGCTCACCGTGATCGTCCATGTGATGGCGACCGGCGTCTCGATTCTGGCGGGCATGATTGGCCCGGGCATCTGGGGATATCTCGGTGCCGTGGGCTGGCTCGGCCTGGTTGGTCCACTTCCCATTCTGCTGCTGGGCAGCCGCGGCGCCGGGCGGGTCATGATGGTCGGAGCCTTGACGATCGCGGTTGCGGGTATGGGAAGCGAGCAGCAATGGCCGGAGTGGGCTGTGGCGGTGTGGCTGGCCGCTGTGCCCGGTGGATACCTGGCGGCGCGCGCCATCCTGTCGCTGCCGGCTCGGCTGACTCACCGGCGCGCTGCACAACTGCTCCGCAACGAATGCAGAACCGGGACTGACGCCTCGTGGAGCCTCAGTGATTGGGAGCGGGCCTACACCCATCTCGGAACCCCGATCGCGCTCAACGAAGCCGCCTGGTGTCGAATGCTGCAAACGCGCCTTCCTTCCAGGGCTCAGGCTGGCGAGACGCATGATTGATCACGAGCCGAAGCGTGGCCAGGAATTCACCCACTTGAGCTTTCGGCGGCAGCTCCCCGACGGCACGCATGCCCTCGCGGTGATGAAGGTGACTGCGGTCCGGCGCGGCGAGGTGTTCTACACCTACGCCGATAGCCTGACCAACAAAGGCGATTGGCGGATGCCGATCGAGAATTGGATCAAGCGGTACGGAACTGCCGTCAACCCTTCCGAATAGGTTCCTCGCAGCTGCCGAGGGTGAGGCTTCGCCCGGGGTATGAGCTGCCGTCAGGTTTTGGTCCTCTTGAAGATCGCAGTCGTGCTGGTGATGCTCACTACGTTAAGAAAGGCCGAGATCAACAATCGCGACCGGCCTTTGGATACCAGCGCCGCCGGTGCGGTCAGGTTGAAACATGACCGGCATCGAACGAGGGAGTTTCAGAAGCATGGCACAGGAGCAGAACGTCACGGGCATCGGTGGAGCCCTGTTCGAGGCGCTGATCGAAGAGTGGTACCGCGAACATGGCGAGTTCGATGATCTGACGATCGATAGCGCGGAGGATCTGCGCGAGTACGTAGACCGCGCAGTCGGCCGATCAGGGCTGTTCGGGAATGTCGTGTTTGCGGTTGCGACTCGGTTGGGCGACGGGAGTATTCGTGCCTTGTCGAAGTCGTTCGCGTCACGCGGTGAGGCAGAACACGAGTTGGCGGTCCTGCTGGGCGATGACTACTACCGCGACCAACGCCCGTTCGTCGCTACGAGCTGCGAACCGCGTTGGCTCCGGGTGGAGGCGACGACGTCACCCAGCGGCTTGCACGCGCCGGGCTGACGCGCCGGGCTGAAAGGGCAGTTCGAGAGGTGGAAGCTCACGCCATGAGGGAGAATGCGTCGGAGGTCGCCGCATCCGGTCAGGCGGATATGCGCGCAGAAGGGCCTAGATACGTCGATGCGGACCTGGAGCGCGCCGTCGATTCCATCGGCGCCGGGCGGCTTCTGATCAGCATCGCCGACGCACTCGCCAAGGCCATGAAGCACCCCGAATCTGCCGCTCGGGCCTATGGGATCCTGCTCGCCCGGTTGGAGGGCCAGTCGTTGGATCAGATCGCGCGCCGCGAGGGTATCTCGCGTGAACGTATCCGGCAGGTGGTACGCGACGTCCGTCGGATCGTTGTCGCACGACCGGGCCTGTTTGTCGGCTTCGACGCCCTGGAACAAGCTGTCCGAAACGAAATCCGTGACGACGCAGAGCGTTTCCAGTCCTGGCTTGAGCGCAGGGGCTCTGGGTGAAACGTGAAAGCCGCCCAGATGGGCAACGACGCTGCACGCGATGATGACCCGGAAAGCCACCACCAGCCCATCTACTCCCGGCTGTTCGGGACACCGATCGACGATCCGGCAACCATGCGAGAAGCGCGCTGACCGACTACGCCGCGACCCTGGCGCGACGGCTACGGCGCAAACGCCTGCACGCCACCGTGCTCACCATCAGTGCCTCCACCCTCGGCATCGGACGTGGTCGACGCGATCCAGAACCGTTTCGGGCCAGCCTCGATCGGCTACGGCCGCTCAGGACTCAAACGACCACCCTCGTGGACGATGCACCGGCGAATGCTGTCCCCCCGCTACACCACCTGTTGGGCCCAGCTCCCCACCGCCCGGTAACCGGCCCCTGGCGGGCCGACCCCGAGCGCCCCAAACTTGCACGCCGCGAGTCTATTTGAGCGATACGCAGGCCCGGGGCATTCGTTGACAGTGCGCCGGCGTTTACTGCTCGGGCTGCCGGCGCGCCTTGAGATCGGTTCGGGCGCCTTGGCCGGGTCGCTGCCAGTTGTCGATGGTGTCGAGCAGCCATCCCGGGTGGCTGTGGACCTGATCATCGGGGAGATCGCCGCCGGCGTCGTCGGTCAACACACCGTCCGGGTCTGGGAGGCGGTTCTCGTGGTGATAGCGCAGCACCGTTCCGTAGGACAGTCCGCGGCGGCGGGCGAACCCGCGTAGGGAGAGCAGCCTGAGCACGCGCCAACTTTACAATACTTTTGACTTCACAATCAGAACATTGTAAAGTCGGGCGCGGTGGTACCCCATCCGACGGAGGAGTGCGAAATGGCCACTGTGAAGGCCCTGACTGACGAAGAGATCTACTACACGCTCGCCAAACTGATGACCGGCGACGACGACGTCGACGGGATCGCGATCGACGACATCGAAGCCGACGACACCGGCGTCGATGTGATCCTGACCGACGACGACGGCGAGCAGCGCCGAATCACCTTGAACATCGCAGCCAGCTAGTCCACGGTGGTCTTCAGTCGAGGCATGGCCAAAATCCCCTCGGCTGAAGACCACCACCAAGTATCGCCGGAATGTCACACCCGCGGAGGAGCATCGAATCCATGAGCAGCACACCGGATGCAGGCCCGGCACGTTATGGCTGGTGTGACACCCGCGACACGCATGACGGACGGTACGACCACCCCAGGCAACCGACTTGCCGGAACTTCGTGTCAGACGCCGAGCACACCGCCCGACTGATGGCCGAGGCCCGCGAACACGATCGCCTCGTGCAGCACCGCTACCCCAACGGAGAGACCAACGCGGCAGCCGCCTACATCGCCGAATACCGCCCCTACTGAGATCAGAGTGACCACGCAGTGACAAAGACCGAAGCCGCCGAGATCGTGGCAAATGAGGTGCTGGTGTTCGCGCGCAAACACGGACGCACACCGAACAAGGAACTAGTCGAGGCGCGCATCTCTGAGCTGCGCGGCACCGCGGCCGGTTCGCTACTCGGGGACGCGGCTGTAATCGCCCACTGGCGTACGACTCTCGGCTTTGCGCTGAGGTGGTTCTGACGGTGAGCGCGCATCCCGAGGATCCCGGTCCCATGACGCTCGACGACGTGAGCGCCATCAGCAACACCCGCGTGCGGCGCCTGCTGAAGTCCGCGCTTGGCCACGGCCTGGAAATCTACATGGCGCGCAACGTCGAACGCTGCTGGACGATCAGCAAGCAGCGTTACGGATCGGAATCTCTCACCGTATACGGGGAAGCCAACAACGCCGCCCACGTCAGCTACGACTCTGGCCGCGGCCGCTGGCTGGAGGACGTCACGCAAGTGCGCGCGTTGGCGATCATGCAGGAAATGGCGCTGACATGACGACGTCGGCACTGGCTCGGCCGCGCGACGTGGTCGTTCGCGCGGGCTTGGACGCACTGGGGAGCGAGGAGGCCGCGGACGTCGGCTACGTCGGGCGCCTGGAAGGGGAGGTGCAGAGATGAACAGGCAGCAGGCCAGCGCTGTGAAACCGGGTCAGCGCGTCAGCTGGAAATGCGGACGGCTACGCCGATTCGGTCGTGTTCTCGACCAATCGCGTCACCCCGAAGCCGCCGCCGCGAACTGCATTGCCGTGAGCCACAACAATCACGACGTCTCGTGGGTAGAGCCACGAAGGCTGAAGCTTGAAGACGAACCACGATCGCGAGAGGCAACGAAGGTTACCCTTCACGCCGTTAGAAGTTGAGGGCCTACTAAACCTGCGAGGTTCCGAAAATGATTGAGCGCCTGTTCTATACGGGGATTAAGAAGTCGGGCACTGCGGGCAGTGGCGCCGTGGAGGATGTGACACCGGCCGCCCTGACCGAACGTCTGTATGACCTTGGATGGCGCAAAGCGACGATCAAGACCTGCGACGGTGTACTCGTTGGCGAAATCACTCGGCGTCTCGACGCGCCAAGGTGCCGCACCTGGTGGGCCGAGAGATGACCACCGGCACGATGCAAAGGAGATCATGATGACCGCTATCTCGAAGGCCGGTTGGTGCCAGCGGTGCGGGCAGCCATACACGACCCCGGCCGGACCCACCTGCGAATGCGCCGGCGACCCGCCAGTGCGCTACGACGGAAGTCCCCAGCCGAACTTCCACCCAGATAAGCGGGCGCATCTGGCGCGGGTTCGAGCGCTGCGCTACGTGCCGAGCGCAGCCGAAATCGCACCGCTTACTCGCTGAACATCAAGCACCACAGGAGGACTCGATGACGACGCGGGCGGTACAGTTCGACCTCTTCGGTGAGATTGAAGCTGCTGAAGAGGCGCGCGCCGGCGCTGCGCGCGACGCGTCCTCGGCAGCCAGTCGCTTCCTCACCGAGACACCGTGGCCGGGCCTCATCGGCTGGTGGCTGAACTCGGATGCGATCGAGCGCAAACTTGATCGCGGGGAAGCGAAGGCAAGCTTCCGTCGCGGGCCGGCCGGCAAGCCCGGTTGGGCGTGGGCGATCTGGCATGACGGCCTGAGATTCGAAGCTGGTGACACCTGGCAGGGCTGGGATCAGCGGCCACGCTGGTGCATCCCATGGCCGGAGCTGCATCAAGTCCGCGACTCGCACCCCGAGGTAACCGCACGATTGCACCACCTCGCTGACGGACGCGGACACCCCAACTCGATCGGATGGCGCTGGTGGCTTGACCCATTCGTACTTCACCCGGACGGCTGGCATTCGAGCTACCTTGACTGCGAGCAGCAGGCGGACTGGTACGACGGCTGCGCGCGCCCCGAGACCGCATACAGCGACCGGCTCGAAGCGTGGCGACTTGCGCTCGGTGTGGTCGAGTCGGCCACCCTTGTGGTCGAGCAGAAGAGTTGCTGATGGCCGCCGGGCACCGACTGCGACGGCTGTGGCTTGTCGTACCCGTGGCGCAGAATCACGGGACATGACGCGGACGCCGACTGATTTCCCGACCCGAGCGCGGTACTACCGCAGCCGTGCCGCCGAGTACCTGGAAGGCGGGGACGCCGAACAAGCCCAGCAGTGCGAGGAGTTCGCGCGGCGTTGCGACACACTCGCGGCGAGGCGTTCCTGATCGGCTGCTGTAGCGTCGATCATGGGTTGTCGCAGGTGCGCCCCCAGATCCCCTCGAATGGAAGCGCCTGCGACACCCGCCACGGTCCGCCGGTAGCCCGCGGCAGGGCCCCGTCGGGCGCGAACGTCGCATCCAGGCGCGGCACACAGAAGCTTGGCCGACCGAGCGTCCGATACTGGACGACGGTCGTAGACGCCAGCCGATTCCCGGCCAGCTCCTCTTGAGACGGTACTGCCGGGAACCGACGATCGAACGTATGAACCTGTCCTTCTTGCGCCGAAAGCATCCGCCACACTATCCATGCCGTCGCAGCCACGAGCACGTCGGATGATCAGTGTTGCTCGGCAGCGAGACGGCGTCTACGCGTTGCCCGAGGCCGATTTCGCGTCCGAGACCTCGGGGACGTCCGACATCAGCATGCCGATCGCCGTCACAGAGCTGGGTGATGACGTCGTGTGGCGACCTGAGGCCGACCTATGGCCGCACCTGCACCTTGGCGGCGTCGTTGGGAGTGGCAAGACGATCACGGCCCAGAACATCGCGGTGGCGGCCGCTCGTGCGCGTTGGCGGGTTCACATCCTGCGGCAGTTCGACCGCGAATATGGGGAGTTCATCGGTTGGCCTGGCGTCGAGGTGGCGACCACCCCGACCGAGCACAGTGCACTGCTGCAGCGAAGCGTCGACCTGATGTATCCCCTTCCGGCGGCGCCGCTACTGGTGGTCATCGACACCGTGAAGGGGATCGTTGACGGGATCGGGGACAGCTGCCTGGGCCCGCTGCGAAGGATTGCCGTGGATGGCCGGGTCCACCAGGCCCACCTGGTCCTGGTTGCTGACCCCACCGCGCCGGACCCCGTGCCCGAGGTGACTGAGCTGCTGTGCCGGCTGACGGTGATACCGCCTCTGGCAGCCTCTCGCCGTCCGCGGGGCGACCTGATGCGGTGGCGACCGGGGCAGGCCTCTGCAGGGTCGCTGCAGCGGTAGCTGCCGGGCGTCATGGTCCTGTTGAAAACAGGTATGGCGGGTTGAACGATCGAGAACATGGACCTGGCTGCGAGCGCTGTCGACATCGTCGAGCTGGACCAGCCGGCCGTGCAAGAAGTCAATGAGTGTGCCTGCGGCATGCGGCGGACGGTGTTGCGGTCGTGGGAGCTTTCGCCGGCTCCCGGGCGTGCCTTAGCGCGGCTGCGCGAAGCGCATCGCGAGGAGTACGAGCACTACCTTGACCAGGAGCGTGCTTCGTCGCTGGCTGTGTTCGAGGAGAAGTGGAGTGCGCACCTGGCTGGCGACCACGGTGGTCGTGATGGCTGAGGTCGGGCAGGGGGAGCTGGACCTGTGGCCGCGCACGCATGATCTGCCGCCACGGTGGGACGGACTGCCAGTGCAGTGGGGAGCCTGGTCGAGCACGGGCGAGGTGTTCATGTGCCCACCAAAGCGAGGGCGGTCTGAGTCATGTGATCGCTGCGGGTCCACGGATGCGCGGATGATCAACGTTGGACGTGTCTGGACGGATCCGGACACCGCCCCGCCGGCGATCGGCCGGGCGCGGTTGCGAAGGGGACGCCATCCAGTGGGGGTGCTATCGGCGTTTCGGTGTCCAGGCTGCGGGCACGACAGTGTCCTCGACTCGAATGGGCAGCTGTGGGACTTGGATGGCACGGATTACACCGATGACGGGTCGTGGAATGTAAATACCTGTGGCGCAACTGGTTCAGGTAAGGCGCGAGGGGGCCGCGGTCATGGCCGATGAGTCGATTCGGTTGCCGGCCGGGGTGTGGCTGGATTCCATGCGCATCGACTGCACCAACGACGATGGCCCCGAACCAGAACTGTTGGCCGAGTGGTCCTGCGTCGACGGCTGGGTGGAAATCTCCGTCCCCGTGGACCTGGGGGCACTCGGGGAGACGGTGACGGTGCGGTTCCCCGGTTGGCTGATCCCAGGCATCACTCAACCACGTTCCGTTGTGGATGTGGGATACGAACTCATCGCACGGCAATCAACGAGCGGCAGTCGCAGACCGGATACTCCCACGCCGGCGGCCGAGGCGAGGCTCCATGCTCGGGATCGGACAACCGACCCGAAACACAAGTCAGGAAAGGCGGTTTGATGAACATCCACGTCCATGCGCCGGACGGCGGAAGCATCCCCGGAGCGCTTTGCGAACAAGACGGCGACCTCACGACAGTTCGTCAGGACGTCACCTGTCCCGACTGTGACGACATCCTCGACGCCGACTACACCATCGGTGACTGGCCAAAGCTGACCCACGGGTTCGCCGAGCAGCTCCGCGCGCAGCAGCAGCTATGGACGCGTGCGCGATCGCCACGACGTGCCCCGGTTGTGCATCGCGGCCACAAACCGGAAACGGGCAAGAGGCGGACCTGTGCATGACCAGACCTCGAATCGAGCAGACGGAGAACCTACTGGACCATTTCCTCGTCTAAGCCCCACCTGGGGCCGAGTCCCATCAGGAGAAGGTGAACATTCATGACCGCACTTTTCGTGGTCGCGTGGTGCAACACGACGTAGTTAGGGGAGTAGAGATGAACGCAACTGAAGACGGTACCGAGCCCCTGGGTGAGGCTCCACCAGAACTATCCCGGCAATGCGGCCCGGAACTGAAGGACTTTGTGCGCCAGGCGATACCGCTGAGCATTGACGGTAATCGGCGGCGAACAGTGTGGGTACCTGCGCAACCCACAGTCTGCCCACAGTTGGTGATCGCACCATCGGTCGGGTGCAGCAAGGACGATGGCAATCTGCGATTCCGCGGCACGCTTGCCTTGACGCACACGCACACCGGCGCGCAGCTGGTCGAAAGCACCTATGTGAGCGGCCTGGAGAAACTGGCCGCCGCCCTCAAACACTTCGACTGGGATTTCGACACGCGAAACCACTTCGCCAAACCGGAGAACGCAGACCTGGCCGACGCTGTCCGCGCGGCCATCCGAGACTGGCAAGAGGATGAGGGCTACAGCGGCCCAGTGTCGCTGTGGGGCGATGATGAAGACAAGCGAGCCGCACGCGAGCGTGAACCCGCGACGACGCTGCTGCGGGAGCAATTGGACTGGTGGCCAGCGCAATACAAGTCGATCCGCGAACGCGAATTGATCGCCAAGAACCGGGAGGCTTGGCATGAGGCGATCTCGTGCAGCGTCAACGGCTGGGGAATGACGTATCTGCTGGCTGTGCTGCAGCGTGTCGACCCAAAGGTCGCCGACATCGCGGCGCGCCGTCTCGTTGCAGAGTTCGACGCGGGCGATGGTCTGGGCGAATGGGTGTTTCGGTGGAGTCAGGAACTGGATTCCGGAAGGCCTCTGACGCTTCACGGCATTCCGGACGTCGATCCGCTAGCTCAATTCGAGGCGAGTGCATGAATCGGGCCGTACCCGCGACAGGCGCGGGCTTGGATAACATTGGTGAGATCGGCGGCGAGATGGTCGGCCAGCTGATCGACGGTGTCTGTGGGCATTGCGCGGCGGCGGCGCCAAACCCGCTGCTGGCCCGTGAGCGAGATTTCTTCCGCGAGCTCGCCTCAGGGTTGGTCGCCATGTCACCTGGAGACTTGCTGACGTTGTGCGCTGCGACGACCACCCGGATCGCCTATCCCGATCTCCAATGCCAGCGAAGGGCGAGCCAGCAGACCCCACGCAACGACGCCGCGCTCCGCACGCCCACGCTTAGCGAAACCGTCGCCGCAGAAAGGGAATTCGATGTCTAACCCGGTCAGCATCACCGCGTCGAGCAACCAACCCAGACGACGGGCCGATGTAGTTACGCCCGTGGCGGTGTTCGGCGTGGCGGCCGGGATCACCGGGTACACCGCGGCCAGGATGCGCCAGCGACGGCGCACCGACGTCCCCCAGGGTGTGTCTGACAAGGCACACAGCGCCCCGATCGCGGGTAGCCGAGCACTTACCAGTCCGGTTATGCTGCAAGGGTATACGGATTCCGGCACCGGAACTGACGCACGTCAGGAGGACGCCGCCGTCCACAGAGTGGATCTGAAGCAGGCAGTGGTTCGGCGACCGGGCGTTGCGGTTGCACTGACGGCGGTAGTTGTCGCCGTGGTGACCTGGGCGGTAACCGTGCTCGCCACCGGGCCTGGGTCGAACGACCCGACTCCCATATCGCCGCCTCCGGCGAGACTAGCCGACCCCATGCCAAAGACAGATCCAATGCCGTTGATCGAACGGAGCACGCGGATTCCGATGAGCGATGGTGGGGAATCGACCGGCCGCTGCACAGCCGATGGCGTGTGCACCGGCCACGTGTTCAACATGGACCTTGGCGGTGACAGCCCCTGGGTGGTCACGGGGGTCGGGTATCGCCCGTTAGAAATCCTGCCCGGCCGCCGTGTCACCCGCCTCCGATGGGAACTGCGCGACACCGAGCTACGGTCGGACCGCGACACCGTGGCGTTCACCCAAACCTCGGATGCCCCCGATCCGGATATGTCCGTCACCTACGCGCGTGTACGCGTGGATGGGCTCCGCGCGATGCGTATCACTGCTGTCGTCGAGGCCTCGATCCCCGCGCCCGGCGCGGTCGCGACGGGGCTGGGGCCGTTCGAGGTCTACGGCTACACGGTCAATAGCAGCAGTGGTGACGCGGAATTCCCCACGCGTGCCACGGTGGATGATGTCAGGTGGCGGGTCGCACCGTTCACCGTGTCGCCCATTGCCATCGTCCCCGGCCTGCAGGCGGCGCAAGGCAGCGGCGGGCCTGAGGGGCCGTCGCGATGACCGCCGTGGAGCAGCCCGGGTCCGAGGGCGAGCGGTTGTGGTTGCCGTTGTCGCGGCCGCCGTGGACACCGGAGGCCGCTGGGGTCGAGGACGCGATCGCGGCGTACCCGACCACCCAGTTCGCGGTCGCTGAAGATCCGTGGGGGAAGGTCGCGTGGTGGCGCCCGACCAGTGAGCCGCCGCACCAGCTGATCACTTGTGGGCGCTGTGGGCCCCAGTCGGCGACCACGGCAGCGGTGCAGACGCTTGCTGCGCAGTGTGCGTGGGCGCACTGGGCGGTGCATATCGTTGCGGCCGGCGACGTCGACAGTGGGTACTGGGAGTTGCGGGAATGGCCCAATGTGCGGTGTGTCGCCACCTCGCTCGGCGAAATGATCACCGCCATCACCGGCCTGCAGGAACTACTGCGGCAGCGGCTCGACCACGCGTATGCCGGTGTCGGGCAAGCCGACCGGAACGCACCGGTGGTGCTGCTGATCGACTACTGGCACCAACTGCTCGCGAGCGCCCGCTTCACCAAGTCTGAACATCACAAACTGGTCGCTAACGCGCTCGGGCAGCTGATCAGACTGGGCCGCGTCGTGCGCATCCACGTGGTGTTGGCCGGATCGTCCAGCGTCGGCCCGCCTTTCTGGTGGCCAGGCACCGACTGCGACATCAGCGAGCTGCAGTTATGCAGCCCCTACGTGGACGGATTCACCCCGATCTACCGGCGACTCGGATCGCTGCGGCCAACTCGCTCCAGCTACCCGCTGCTCGACCTCGATACCAGGCATTCGCGCACACCGTATGGTGAGGTGGTCGACTACCCGATCGTGGTGCGGCCAGGACGAAATTTCTTCATCGCGGGAGGCCGGGGACAGTCAGCGCCCGCCTCGGACGAGACATCGGACATCGAAGTCGGCCGCTACGCGGTACGAACCTTCAGCATCGATCGGCGCCGAGGCACCCTGGTGCCCGTCAGCATCGCCTCCCACCTGGACAGCATCGGCGTGGACAGCCGCGCAGTGTGGGAGGACGGGGTGTGCGTGGCGCGCTGCGCACACGGACACAACCATCCCGCTCCGTCCGACGACTGCAGTTGCGGCATCTACGGCGCGACATCACTCGCGTCGCTACACAGCCAATTCCCCGATCTGGTCGCGAGCATCGTCGCGGTAATAGCCGCGGAAGGCCCCACCATCATCGGCAATGCCGGCCTGCGCACCTCGGCGGCCAGGGTGGTCGCCTACTGGTGCCATCCCGGACCTGCATTCGACGCCGCGCGCACAGTGCTGGCACAACAGTGCATTCACGCGCAGCATTTCGACGTTCTCACAGCGATGCTGGCCGCATACAACATCCCCGCCACCACGGTGGACGCCGACTGCCTCCCAGAGGGGTTCGGTGTTGATTGGCACCAGCGGATTTCGATCGGCCGCATCGACCAGGCCAGCGCGGACAGGTTCTGGTCGCGACCCCTGCGCCGGCACGTCTCTGCCGTTATGAGAAGCGTGCGCTGGCTCGCCGCAAAACTCGCCCCCGCAGGTCATACAACCCGGGGACAACAAATCAAAACCCCAGCAGCACACAAGGAGTGACCACTCATGAACGCAACAGCCACCGCGGACCCCGACACGCTGGGAGTGGTCTCCGCTCATCAAGTCGTGTTAATCGGCGCAACGCTGAAGGACCATCAGATCCAGGTCGTTTTCCACTTCGGTGAAGACGTGGCCACCGTCCACTCTGCCGGCATGCTGGGACCAGGTTCTTATGCCAGGGACCACACCGCCACGCTGTATGTGTCCGGCGAGCCGACGTGCGGCGGCATCACCGACATCGAGGTGCACGCGACACCGGAACAAGCCGACTACGCCCGCCGCGTCCTCACACTGCTGCTGCCGTATCTGCCTGACGAGAGTCACGGCAGCGGCACGTGGATCGGCGACTGCGCGCGGACGTTCATCGACGCTCTGGCCGCCCGCGCCGAGCGCCAAGTGTGGTGCATCCGCGCCGACAACGGACGCATCGTCCACGCGAAAGCCAGCGAATACAGCTACTACGACCAAGACGACGCAGTCTCTTGCCTCGAACCTGAAGACATTGGCATCGACGAAGACGACGACCCCGACAAGCACGTCACCGTCGAACGCGTCCCCGAGACAGAGATCCCAGACGACATCACCATCGACGGAGCGCGGTGGCCCAATGACTGATCATCACAGCCGCGTCGCTGTCCAAGACCAAATCTCGGAGATCGTGCACGCCGAAGACACCGACGAGCACTACGACCGCTACTGGTCAGACCGGGTCGCCGAACGGATCGTCGAACAACTCGACCTCCCACCGCAGCATGACGACGCTACCCGTCCTGCTTCTGGTGACGTTGCTGTCCCGTACCCAGACGTAGAGGTCGAAGACGTCGACGAGTGGCGCTACTTCCGTCGCGGCAGCGCCGTCGTCGACGTCGCACACGACGGGGATCCCATCGAAATCGCCAGTGGTTCGCCAGGCGACCCGGCGGGCGCCGAAGACTTGATTGCCTGCCTTCAGGCGGCTCGGCAGTTTGCCCTGGCCGCTGCGTCACCTTCCGAAAGCGGTGGACAGTGAAGAGTGCAGCGACCCCAACCGATCCACCTGATGATCCGCGCGCTGATCCTCGGTTAGCCGAGTTCCATGCGTTGCCGATGTCTCTGCAGATGTCCAGATCCGCCGGCTGGGAGCCGTTCTCGCCATTCCTTGGCTCGAAATGGCATACAGGCAACCAGCGACGGCGCTGGGCGACCTCGCCGCAAAGATGCGCGGCTGGGCCGACCGCTGGGAAGCCGAGGACCGCCTACACAGTGTTGACGGCGACCTGGTGGACACAAATGTCGGAGAAATCCAAGAACCGAACCGGCTACCGGGAGATGGCGCGAGCCCTGCTGTAGGGAACCTCAGTGAGAACACATCAGGAGAGAGAACAGATGGGACGCATTGGTGAGAATCCGCGGCGGATCGAAGTGATCCCCGAAACCCCGCCGGTACGAAGGGCGCCCGCACCGCCAGCGCCGAAACCACAGCGCACAGAGCCCCAACCGCAGAAGGCACCGGCATGAGCACCGATACCCCGATCCTCATGGCAAGAAATGGTGCGGAGCAGCCCGAAACCGTGACATCGTGCTGAAGCTCTGTTATGTCACCCCATAGCCACTGCCAACGGAACGGAAGCCAGACAGATGAACCGATCTCAGCATTGTCGCGAACGCGAAGAGCAGATATGCGGGGCATGAAAGACGGCTTCAAGCGAGGCACCAACTACTGCCGCCGGCAGCGGATGGCGGACATGGGCGCAGTCCATCTAGCGGAAATCGCCGCCTCGCTGGCTCGTTCGACGACCGTGATTACCCAAGAGATGCCATGGCTCGGTGCGGTCACCCCGCGTCGCAACACGACCTGGATCGGACCAATCTTCAGCCAGATCAACACGCCGGCGGGGAAGGCTGCATCGCCGGCTGGGATGGAGATTCCGAAGGGTGCGGGTGCGAACAGTTTGCTGCTGCCTCTGATGCGGAGGTGCCGCGGTGAACACAAACTTCAGTGAATGGCATCTGCCACCATGGACCGACGACGAGGTCGCGAACATCAACGATTTCCAGCGGTCTGGGGCGATGCACCCGCTGACCTGTGGCTGCGGCCCGCAAGACGACGGTGACTTCTTTGACTGGCCTAACCGTGTCCGGGTAGCCCACAGCGACGGGCTGCACTGCCCGAATGGTCGTTGCTCGGTGCAGACGACCCATGTCGACCGCGGCATCGCCGACGGATCGCTGCTGCGATCGATTCAGCAAGACCGGAGCGACGCGATGTCCGCAGCGAACACCGCACCCCAGCAAGACGATTGGGACTTCTGATGCGTCTACATCTGGGTGACTGGTGGACCCGAGACCGCAACGGAAAGACCACGGCGCACCGAGTGGGCGCGGTATTCCCCGACCTCCGCGTCGAACCGGCCGGTGACCTTCGGCCCCGCCCCCGGGACGTGCTCGCCGGCGATCGCAGCCGCTGGGTGCCGCTGTGCGAGTGTGGCATCCCCGCGCCAGACGGGGCTCGCCGCGATTACGCCGCAGCGCTGTCGACGTTCATGCCGTGGGGCGACCACGAGCGCTGCTCGGCATGCGAAGTCCTCAGCCCGGCGTTTGACGCCTGGCTACACGACGGGCAATCCAGGAGAAACCGATGAGCACCACCAATATTGAATGGGCGCAAGCGGTGTGGAATCCCACGACCGGTTGTGACCGGATCTCGCCCGGTTGTGACTCGTGCTATGCGCTGGCAATGGCCAAGCGGCTCAAGGCCATGGGGGCCGCCAAATACCAGACGGATGGTGACCCTCGCACGAGTGGACCCGGGTTCGCGGTTGCGTTTCATGAAGAGGCGCTTGAAATTCCGCTGCGTAAGCGGAAGCCATCGCGATTTTTCGTGAACTCGATGAGCGACGTCGCCCATCCCCGAATTCCCCGGTTCTTCGTCGCCCAGATGTGGGCGGTGATGGCGCTGACTCGCAGACACGACTTCCTCGTGCTCAGCAAGCGCCCGCACAGGCTACAACGCTTGCTGGCCGACCCCGACTTCAGGCGTGAGGTCGCCGAAGAATCCAGCGACATCATCGGCCGGACACCGCCACACCTCGGCCGGTGGCGGCTCGATCTGGGAGGACAACGGCTGGCCGGTGACTCCGGTAGCGGAACGGGCTGGACAACCACCCGAACCAGCGACGGGGAGACACTCTGGTCACCGCCGTGGCCGCTGCCGAACGTGTGGCTGGGAACCTCGATCGAGTCGAACGAATACTGCTGGCGCGCAGACCATCTCAAGAACACTGAGGCTGCGGTGCGGTTCCTGTCGTTGGAGCCGCTGCTCGGCCCGCTGCCCGACCTCGACCTCACCGGAATCGATTGGGTGATCGTCGGAGGGGAGAGCGGGCCCCGGTATCGACGCATGGAGTTGGATTGGGTGCGCGACATCCGGGATCGCTGCCAGCAGCACTCGGTGCCCCTGTTTTTCAAACAGGTCGGTGGCCCGACCCCGAAGGCGTCCGGACGGCTGCTCGACGGGCGGACCTGGGATGAGTTCCCGGTCGTGAACGGTGGTCGAGTCAGTGCTTGACAGCAGCGGTCGTGTGCGTGTGTACGGTTCGAAGTCGAACCGGCAGTGGACGCTGCATTGGCCGGATCAGAATCAGACCCGTCCGGTGAGCGCCCACCCAGCGCTGAAGGAGTGGGGCGAGCTCGCCGCACGCGAGGCGGCGTTGGGGCGCGGCCCCGAGGTGCCGGTGCTGCTTGACCCCCAGGGGTTCGCCGACGTCCGGCTCATCTTCCGGCGGTCGCGCTACGCGGCGCTTGCCCGATCAACCCGAGAAACCTACGACTGGGCCGCCCAGCAACGACCCCTCGTCGGCGGCCTGGTCGATGAGGTGCAGGCTGGGTATGAGACCGGAATACGCCAATGCGAAGCAGGTTTCGCACATGTTGCCGTCCCTGCGGGCAGGCCCCACCCGTGACGGATCTCGTCGGTATCGTCAGCGACCATCCCACCGCTGTGCTAGCCGGTGTCGCCGTCGGGCTGTTCGTCGCCGCGGTGCTGAGAATCATCCGCCGCGTACGGCGGCTACTGGTGAGCGCCGCGGTGCTCGCGGTGGCCGGTGGCGCCGGCGCCGGCGGGACGTCTGAGCTCGTGCACGCTGTCGCTGGTTGGCGATGACCCGGCTGGTGGATCCGGATGGATGAGCTTAAGACGTCCTACCGTGTTGTCGGCGAGGACAAGGTCGACGAATTCGCGGCGCTGTGTTGTGCCCTGCGCTTACGACCTCACCAATTGGTCAGTCTGTTAGTCGCTGAAGGCATCGCGCGGTATCGCGAGGATCCGGCCACCGAGGAATTGGTGCGGTTGGTGTGTGACGGCCGGCGCCAACATCGTCGGCAGCAAGAGGTCAATAGGCTGAACCAGCTCTTTGAGTCCAGCTGAATCGAGAGAGGAGGAAAGGGGAGTGGCCGTGACCGAGGTTGTGGTGTTGACCGGGGCTGGGATCAGCGCCGAGTCTGGACTCCCGACGTTCAGCGGTGCCGACGGTCTCTGGGAAGGTCATCGCCGCGAGGATGTGGCGACGCCGGACGGCTTCGCCGCCGACCCGGTCACGGTGCAGCGGTTCTACAACCGACTGCGCCGCCGTCTGCACGAGGTGGAACCCAACGCCGCGCACCACGCGCTGGTGCGGCTGCAGCGCCACCTCGGCCCGCGCATGCACCTGGTCACGCAGAACATCGACGATCTGCATCAACGTGCCGGCACGGTCGAGCTGACGGCGATGCACGGCGAGCTACGCAAGATTCGCCACGTCGACACCGGCCAGGTGCTGGAGTGGGCCCACGATGTTGTCGAGACCGATACGCAGTGGCGGCCCCACGTGGTGTGGTTTGGTGAGCGCACGATCGGTTTGGACATGATCGTGGAAAAGCTCGCTACCGCGAGTGTTTTCGCGGCGATCGGCACCTCAGGAACGGTGTATCCGGCCAGCCAGTTCGCGGCGATCGCGAAGGCTGCCGGCGCCGAGACTTACGAGATCAACCAGGTCGCCACTGACGGCGGGCTGTTCGATCACCATTGGATTGGCCCGGCCACTCGACGAGTTCCCGAGTTCGTCGATCACCTCATCCAGCGAGCCTGACTCAGCCGCCGGCAATCGGCGGCTTGAAGTGAATCGACACCGAGGCCCGACAGAGGCGACAATCGCAAATGTGTTCGAAGATTGGCCAGTCGCGATGCACCCTCCGACGCGTCGAGTGGTAGATCCTCCGAAACCTGTCGTGGTGGATCTGAGCCTGCTTATCACCAACCCTGATGACGCGTTCCGTCGCGATGAGGTGGCGATGCGAGTGAAGAATGAAGGCCTGGTCTTTTGGGGTCAGGTTCCGGGTCGCCTGCATGCCTGGGCGCAGTCGGCTGCCGGCGGATGGCTTGCGCTGGTGAGCTGCGAGGTTCCGACCGGGAACGGCCGCGGGAAGCTCGCGATGTCCCAGTGGTGTCCAGCCAGAGCGGTGCGACCAGCCGGCAACGACAACGACCAGGGGGCGCGTCGCTGACTTCGCGACGTAGTGTCACCACATACGAGCACGAGCAGGAGAGGAAGGCGGAGATGACCAGTGGATTCGACGACGAGGCACAGTGGTCTGTGCCGGTGACCCAGCTGGTCCAGCTGTCATCGCAGTATGCCGTGCAGCTGGTCTCGCTGCCGCCGCAGCAGGCTCGGCAGTGGCCTGGTGGATCCGGGCCCGAGACCGCGGGGCAGACTCCGCCGCCCTGACTCACACCAGCGGGTCGTGTGGCTATCGTCGGCGCTGGTGTTTGTCGATCCACGCCAGGCCGCCGCGGTCGAGCAGCATGCGGGCTCGGGTGACGGCGACGTAGGCGACCATGGCGTCGCTCTTGACGGTGTCCTCGCGGCTGTCGTCGGTGGGATAGTCGTCGCCGACTTTCACTGCTTCCCATTCCCGGCCCTTGCTGGCGTGAGCGGTGGAAACCGTGACATCGGCGATCTTTTCATCGACCAATGCGTCGATGGCGTCGATGACGGCATCGGTTCCGTGTTCGTCGATCAGATCGACGAACGGCTTGAGATCGCGTCCCTCGGACTCTTCCTCGACATAGGTCTGTAGGTCGGCCCAGCTGGTGAACACGAATAACTCGGGGTGACTGGTGCGGCCGGTCTCCTTGAGTTCGGCCGCGGCGAAGGCCAGACGCCGGATCGTGTCACCTTTCCCAACGAGGGCGACCTTCAGCCCCTGGCCGAGCAGGTCCATGACCGCGGACATAGCGCCGGCGTTGGTGCGGCACAGCATGGCTCTAGGGGCTTCAAGGTCGGTGAGGCGTGACCGTAGCGCCGGGTTGCCGGTCAGTCGCAGCTCGGCGCCGATCCAGGCGAGCCACTTGTTGGCTTCGTCGGCGATCGCGGGCCCGAACCGCCACGACTGTGACAGGAAGAGGCGGTGGTCGGCGTCCCACTGGCCGAGCGCGTCGACGGCGCCGCGCCAGCCGTAGAGGGACTGGTTGCTGTCGCCGACTGCGATCTGCTGCGCGTCTTGCCGCTGAACAAGTGCAGCGACAAGGGGATTGGAGTCTTGGGCTTCGTCGAGCAGCACGACGTCGGTGTCGAGTCGTGGCCGGGTGAGGGCCCACATCTTCAGGTAGTGGTCGTGGTTGAACCGCAGACGCCCGTCGGGGTTGCGCAGATCCGACCACGCTTTGCGTGCGTAGGGTAGGACGGATCGGGCGAGGGCCTGGTGGTTGTCGTCGAAGACGCCGTTCTGGTGCGGTACATGGCGGTGGTCGATC
>NZ_JCALDG010000037.1:0-28778 GCF_059812735.1 Mycobacterium sp. NGS40 | reverse complement strand
CCTAGATCCTCAGAGCAGAGTGGACCAGTAACTCCAGAACCGCACCAGGCACAACAGGATCACCGCGGTGAACCACAGCGCCACGATCGACCAGCGCCAGGTGTGCAGCCCGCGCAGCACGGCGTTGCCGCGCTGCGGCTGCACCGCGATCGTCGTCACCACGACCAGCAGCGGGATGGTCATCGACCACACCACCATGCAGTACAGGCACAGCGCGCCGATGGTGAACACGCTCTGGTAGATCAGCCAGTGCACGAACACCGTGCCCAGCAGCGTGCCGACCGCCAGCCCGGCCCAGTACCAGCGGGGCAGCTGAACCCGGGCCACCGCGAGCACCCCGGTCACCAGCACGACGGTGAACGACACGATGCCGATCAGCGAGTTCGGGAAACCGAACACGGCGGCCTGCGGGGTGACCATCACCGAACCGCAGGACAGCACCGGGTTGAGGCTGCACGTCGGCACGTAGGCCGGGTTCTTGAGCAGCTCGACCTTCTCGATGGTCAGCGCCAGCGCCGACGAGAGGCCCACCACGCCGGCGATCAGGACCCACAGCGCGCTCAGCCTCCCGACGTGCACCCCACCGTGCTCGGGGCTGTCCGGCTCGGCCGGGGACACCTCCCCTGGCGCGCTCACGCTCATGGAGCGGGAGCGGGAGCGGGCGCCGGGGTCGTCGGATCCGGATTCGGCGGCGGCGCACCGGCGTCGAGCACGGGCAGGTCACCGACGATGCTCCTGATCTCGTCGATCAGCGCGTCGGGGGTCGTCGGCTTGTAGTCCTTGCCGTTGATGCGGATGGTCGGGGTGGCCTTGACCTCGGTCGCCTTGGCCATGCCCTTGACCATGTCGTCGTAGCGGCCCTTCTCGATGCAGTTCGGGACGTCGCCGACGACGCCGGCCTGGCGCGCCACCTCGGTCAGCCGGGCCTCGTCCGGGAACGGGCCGACGCCCTCGGGCGGCTGCTGGGCGTACAGCGCGGCGTGGAAGCGGCGGAACGCCTCGGTGTCGGCTTCGGCCACGCAGTAGGCGGCGTTCGCGGCGCGGGTCGAGTACCCCTGGCCGGCCCGGTCCAGGATCGAGACCATGTAGTAGTCGGCCGCCACGGCGCCGCTGTCGATCAGCCGGTTGATCGTCGGGCCGAAGGCCTTCTCGAAGTTGCCGCACGCCGGGCACAGGAAGTCCTCGTAGAGCGACAGCACGGCCTTGGGCTCGCCGTCGTCACCGGTGATGACGTCGCTGGACGCCACCCGGATCGGCTTGGCCTCACCCTCGCCGGGCTTGTCCTCCTTGGTCATGACGATGTAGAGCACCAGCGCGACGGCGAAGATCACGACGATCGCGGTCAACCCGATCTGTACGGCCAGATTGCGTTTCTTGTCGGCCGCCTTCAGGTCGTACTTCGGGGTCTTCTTCGGTTTCGAGGCCACGGGGACAAGCGTACCGGCGGCGTTTTCGCGGCCCGTCAGACGCCGCGCAGACGGGTGCGCAGCGCGCTGATCATGTCGGCGACCGCGGCCGCGCAACCGCCCCCGATCGGGAACATGTTGGCGAAGCCGTGGATCAGCGCACCGGCCTGCCGCAGGTCGACGGCCACCCCGGCGGCGCGCAGTGCCTCGGCGTAGGCCACGCCCTCGTCGCGCAGTGGGTCGAAGCCGCCGGTCAGCACCAGTGCAGGCGCGAGCCCGGACAGGTCGTCGGCCAGCAGCGGTGACACGACCGGATCGGTGATCTGCACCGACGCACCGGTGACGTACTTGTCGGCGAACCACTCGATGTCGGCCTTCGTCAGGAAGTAGCCGGAGGCGAACAGGGTCTGCGACCGGGTCTCGCCGCTGGGGTTGGTCCACGGGTAGATGAGCAGTTGCAGCGCCGGTTGCGGCACTCCTTCGGCGCGGGCGCGCTGGGCGACGACGGCGGCGATGTTGCCGCCGGCGCTGTCCCCGCCGACCGCGACGCGGTCCGGGTCGGCACCGAGTTCG
Organism: Mycobacterium sp. NGS40; assembly: GCF_059812735.1. NCBI lineage: Bacteria > Bacillati > Actinomycetota > Actinomycetes > Mycobacteriales > Mycobacteriaceae > Mycobacterium > Mycobacterium sp. NGS40. The sequence goes on along the minus strand of NZ_JCALDG010000037.1, from coordinate 26,799 downwards.
GCGGCGTGCTCGCGCGCCCAGCGGTAGGCGGCGAACCCGTCGTCGGCGGCGGCGGGCGCCTTGTGCTCGGGGGCCAGCCGGTAGTCGACCGACAGCACGTGCACCCCGGCGTCGCGGCAGATCAGCCGGCACAGGTCGTCGTGGCTGTCGAGGTCGCCGATCACGAAGCCGCCGCCGTGGAAGAACACCAGCAGCGGGGCGGCCGTGTCGGCGGTGGATGTGGGCGGAACGTAGTGGCGGGCCGGGATCTCACCGTCCCCGCCGGTCACGGTGAGATCTCTCACCGCGGCCACCGGGATCGCCTGCCGGAACCCGCCGGACAGGTCGCGCAGCTGCGCCCGCGCCGCCGCCACGTTGTTGGTGCCACCGTCGATCCCGACCAGCTTCTGCCCGGCGAGCATCAGCTGCACCGTGGTGTCGAGGGTGTTGCCGTCCACCGTCACCGTGCGGCCCGCCAGCAGCAGGCGTTTCACCGGGTCGGGGATGCGCGGCAACGCGCGCAGGGTGACACCCGCCATCGCGGTGACGAGCGCCTCCTTGCGTCCCGGGCTGTACGCGCCGTCAGCTGGCAGACTCGCAGTCATGGCATCTCCCTTGATCACGCTGAATGACGGTAATGCGATCCCCCAGGTTGGACTCGGAGTTTGGCAGACGCCGCCGGAGGCCACCGAGCGCGCGGTTGCCACGGCGCTGGAGGCGGGCTACCGGCACATCGACACCGCCGCCGCCTACCAGAACGAACGCGAGGTCGGGCAGGCGCTGGCCAAGTCGGGTCTGCGCCGCGAGGACGTCTACATCACGACCAAGCTGTGGAACGCCGACCAGGGTTATGATAGCACGCTGGCCGCGTTCGACAAGAGCATGGAGCGGCTGGGCCTGGAGTATCTCGATCTGTATCTGGTGCACTGGCCGATGCCGAAGACCAACAAGTACGTCGACACCTTCAAGGCGTTCGCCTACCTGCGTGACCAGGGCCGGATCCGCTCGATCGGGGTGAGCAACTTCGAGCCCGAACACCTGCGCACGCTGATCGACGCCACCGGCGTCGTGCCCGCCGTCAACCAGATCGAGCTGCACCCGCTGCTTCAGCAGCAGGAGCTGCGTGAGGTACACGCCGAACTGGGCATCGCCACCGAGGCGTGGAGCCCGCTGGGGCAGGGATCGCTGCTGGCGAATCCGACCGTCACCTCAGTCGCGGAGGCGCACGGACGCACCCCGGCGCAGGTACTGATTAGGTGGCATATCCAACTCGGCAATATAGTCATCCCGAAATCGGTGACCCCCGAGCGGATTGTGAGCAACTTCGACGTGTTCGACTTCGAGTTGAGCGAGCAGGACATGGCGTCGATCTCGTCGCTCGGCGATGGCACTCGCCTGGGTCCCGACCCGAGAAATTTCGAGTTCACAGGGTAGGTGACATGACCTCCTCGTCCATTCCGACGGTCACGCTCAACGACGACAACACCATGCCGGTGCTCGGCATCGGCGTCGGCGAGCTGTCCGAGGCCGACGCCGAGCAGGCGGTGCTGGCGGCGCTGTCGGCCGGTTACCGACTGATCGACACCGCCGCCGCGTACGGCAACGAGGCCGCCGTCGGCCGCGCGGTACGCAAGTCCGGGGTGCCCCGCGAGGAGATCTTCGTCACCAGCAAGCTCGACGTCCGCGACCAGGGTTTCAAGAGTGCGCAGGACGCCTGCCGCAAGAGTGTCGAGGAACTCGGTCTCGGCTACGTCGACCTGTACCTGATCCACTGGCCCGCCGGTGAGCAGGGCAAGTACATCGACAGCTGGGGCGGGCTGATGAAGAACAAGGAGCTCGGCGACGCCAAGTCCATCGGGGTGTCCAACTTCCACGAGGAGCACCTGTCGAACGTCATCGACCTGTCGTTCTTCACCCCCGCGGTCAACCAGATCGAGCTGCACCCGCTGCTCAACCAGGCGCACCTGCGCGAGGTGAACAAGGGCTACGGGATCGTCACCCAGGCGTACAGCCCGCTGGGCGTGGGCCGGCTGCTGGACAACGAGACCGTCGTCTCGGTGGCCCAGGCGCACGGCAAGACCCCGGCGCAGGTGCTGATCAAGTGGAGCCTGCAGCTGGGCAACTCGGTCATCACCCGGTCGAGGTCGCCGGAGCACCTGGCGGCCAACCTCGAGGTGTTCGACTTCGAGCTCACCGACGACCAGATGGCCGCGCTCAACGGCCTGGACGACGGCACCCGGTACCGCCCGGACCCGGAGACGTACACCGGCTAGCACCGGTGCCGATGATCGCGACACGCTTGCCCGCCAATTCGACGTCGTGATCCCAGGACGTTGAATGCACCGTCGTACCGCCAAAGTCCTTGATTCCCTCAATGGCCGGCGGTTTAGGTTCGACAAACGGTCCGATCGCGCTGACGACATATCGGGCGGTGCGTTGCCGGCCGGCGACGGTCAACCGCCACAGATGGTGGTCCTCATCCCACTCCCTCGCTGTGACTTCGCTGTTCAGCTGAACCAACGGACGGATGTCATAGCGATCAGCGCAATGATCCACATAGGACTTCACCTCCGCGCCTTTGGCGAAAACGCGTGACCAGTCCGGCTTCAACTCGAACGAGAACTGGTAGCCCTGCGCGGGGACGTCGACCCCGACACCCGGGTAGGTGTTGTCACGCCACGTCCCGCCGATGTCGTCGGCCCGCTCGAAAATCACCACATCGTCAATGCCCGCACGCCGCAGCGCAATAGCGGCTCCGATGCCGCTTATCCCGGCGCCGATGATCACGACCTCATGTTCGGGCTTCTCACGTTGAGTGTGTGCCTTTGCTGCCATCACGCGTCCGCTCCATCCCAATGCATCGGTTGCATGGACCGACCCTAGAACGAAATCCGCCCCATGTCGAGACGGATCGACAAAATCGTCTCGTTGACACACACGGTGGGCTTCTCTAGGTTGTAGACGTGCAACTTCCCGCCCCCCTGCCTCGAGTGTCCGCGTCATGACGCTCATGCCACTGGTGAACTTTGCGGCGCGGGCGGCCGTCGGCGCGGTACGATTCGCGCGAAATCGCCTGTCTAGCAATGTTCCACAGCCGCATGATTCGACGCTGCTGCCAGGTCAGGCAACTATCGTCGACGCCGACGGCGACCGGGTAGGCATTTACCGGGACTCAGCGGGTGAGCTGCGGGCAGTTCGTGCCCGGTGCACGCATCGGGACTGGGAGCTCGAGTTCAACGCAGGATCCCGAACATGGAACTGCCCGCTGCATGGGGCGCGGTTCGCGATCGACGGCACGGTGATCCGCGGCCCGGCCACTACTGCACTGGAAGCTGTTTGTCTTCCCCGGGAGATCCGCTCGGGAGGTCCTCCGGCGACACACCAAACGAGGGTCGACACTCAATAGTGTTCGAGCAGTCGGTCCAGTACAGCGCACCGCCCACCGATCGCGCGGATTTGCACCGCGCACGCAACGGCGCGCCGGTTCGCTAGGCCCAGGCCGTTCAGCGAATTCGACTGTACTGCCATCGGATTCGCGTTTGCGCCAGAGGCAAGCCGTTCTTGCCCCCCGGCGAGCATCTCATCTGTCCACAACAAGCAGGAGAGCATATGCACACTCGACCCTTCAGCCGCCCGGACCGCAGGACCGACTTCGCCGACGCCGTCGTCACCGGCGCCGGCTCGGGTATTGGCCGTGCGTTCGCGTTGGAACTCGCCCGCCGGGGTGGCCGAGTGGTATGCGCCGATATCGACGCACATGGCGCGAACGCAACAGTCGAGGAGATCACCCAGTTTGGTGGAAAGGCCCTCGCTGCACAGTGCGATGTCACCAACGTTGAGCAGGTCGTGGACCTCGCCGACGCCGCTGAAGAATGGTTCGGTAGTCCGACAAGCCTTGTCGTCAACAACGCCGGCATCGGCACCGGCGGCGACGTGATTGGCCAAACTCCATTGGCCGACTGGCATCGCACCCTTGAGGTCAACCTGTGGGGTGTCATCCACGGCTGCCACGTGTTCGTGCCGCGGTTGCGCGCTGCGGGTCGAGGCGGGGTCATCAACGTCGCGTCGGCCGCCAGCTTCGCCGCAGCCCCGCGTATGGGCGCCTATAGCGCCAGTAAGGCAGGGGTTCTCGCGCTTTCTGAAACCTTGTCGGCGGAACTGAGCGGAACGGGGATCACCGTCACCGCACTGTGCCCGACACTGGTCAAGACCAAGATCGTGGACAACGACGCCATCTCACACTCCGCCGCCGACCTCGCAACAACACTCATGAGATGGATCGGGACCCCGCCGCACGCCATCGCACGCACGACGCTTCACGCCCACGATCGTGGCCAGCTCTACGTTCTGCCGCAGCTGGACGCAAAGATCGCCTGGGCGATCAAGCGGGCCACTCCACGAACGTATACGCGCGCACTTGGGTTGATCGAGCGATTCATCCGCTAACATCGTCAGCGCTCTTAACCCTGCCAACGCTCAGCAGCCGATAGTAGACGGACCGTGTCAGGCGTATACGCAGGCCACTCCAGCCCCTTCGCCCTGCCCTCATGAGACGCACCCCAATATGCGCAATTGTGGCCGCGGACTGGGCGCATCGACACTCGTTATCTCGGAGCAAGACCGTCCCGCGTGGCAGATATGCCGGCCAGGCTCGCCGCCCCAAGACGATGTTGGCAGCGCGTAAAACCGCTGCGATGCCACGGCTGTTGCGCTACGGCTCGCCGATCTCGACGCGGCGGCCAAAGGGGACGCGGTGCCCGCCGCCGAACTTCCGGCACGATGTGACTTTCGGCCGACTCGTATCGATCGCGCCAGTTTTGCTGCAAAGTACGCGTTGTACGTGGGTGATGTGCGGCCAGGGGCATATCGCTGTGACCAGCTCTCCATTGTCGGTGCCGTTGGCGGTACAGCGACTACATCGAATCGTGGACGGTACCCGTCGCTAGCGGCACAAGATATCGCTGCGCGAATGCCGCGACTTTGACGTCATCATAAAACGGGATCAAGCCGTCGGGTATCAACAGTTGGGTCATCGCCAACCGAATCATGATTTCGGCCGCGACCGCCGGCTCACTCCCATGGGCCAGACCATGGCGGGGCAGTGACTCCAAGTATCCTGCGACGAACGTGCGCGCGGCCGCCAGCGCCGTTCCGCCACTTTTCGCCGCGTACCCATAGAGCTCTTCGGGCTCGGTCGTGAGCAATCGGTTTAACAGCGGGTTTGTTCGGAGCTCGCGTGCGCTTGCCACCGTGAGCTGAACGATGGCATCGGCGGCATTGTCGGTGTTGGCGAGATTAGATGCCACTCGCGCCAGTACCGCGATCAGCTCACGTCCCGCGACGGCCTCGACGAGACTGTCCCGGCCAGGGAATCGTCGGTAGACGGTGGCCCGCCCCATCCCGGCGCGACGCGCGATGTCACTGACGCTGCTGCGCCGGATGCCGACCATCTCGAATTCCTGTTGCGCGGCAGCAAGAATGCGGGCCGTCACCTCTTCGGAATTGTCGGCGGCCGATTTCCCCCTAGGCAGGGTGGTCTTGTCCCCGCCGGACACTGCGCCCACCGCCTGACCCACCTTGTCCTCGACACCCCGAAGGCTCGCGTGCTTGCCGCGCGCCGACACTGACAGTTCAGCGCATGCCATAGATTACTGCACCGACAATCGGCGCACCGGTAGGCGGCCGACGACCGTGCACAGTTCCCGATATCGCGTTATGCACCGTCAAACCGTTGCCTCAAATGACAGTCCGCAGTCGTTGAGCCGGACCGTCGCCCGCCGCCGGCCTGTCGTAATTTCCGGTACGAGCAGCTTCACGGGCCCGGCTCACCAGTTTGCGCACCGGAGCGCTCACGGCCATCGGAATGATGTCCTGAACGACGGGCGTTGCGGACAGCGCCGAGAACAGAGGGCGATGAGTAACTTTGACCGCCGCCTTCATCAGCTCTGGATAGGGCTCCTTACCGTAGAGCCGCATGAGGTAGTCGGGGGCCAAAGCGACACCGGTGGACAAGGCTGCCCGCACCGGCAGCGCCAACAACGCCTGCTTCAGTCCGGCCCTGGGCCGCGGGAAGAAGGTGTCACTGACGAACAGAGCTGACTCGGTGAGAGCGAGATTGGCACGTTCGGCCGCCAGATACGTGTCGACCTCAGCTTGACTCTTCGGCATCAACTCGTCCGGAATGCGATTGAGTCTGCCGACAATCGTACTTTCCTCACGCCAGTAACGATTTCGTTCTTCAAGGGTTAGTTTCCTCGGCCCGTACGCGTCATACGCGTCGAGCGCCCCCTGTCCGTACGGAATCAGCAACCACAGCAAATTGCGCGGTTCCGACGCGCAGTGTTCACGATCGCCCGTCGGGCCCCAGGTGCCAACGACGTGATCGTGCATCGCGTTGACCACATCCGCGGCGTGTTGGGCGGTCGCCCGGTCACCGAAGTAGATCGCAAACATGTACTCGGTGGTCAGGACAATGCGCTTCCACGGATCGGTGGCACCCGTGGAATTCGAGACGCCAATGTTCGCGAGCCAAGGATTGAGGAAGAAGTACGCGCCCGTGGCCACAACGCCGGGAAAGATCGTCGGGCCGCTGATGCGCCAGGAGATCGAGTCCGGGCCGAAGAAACCTGCGTCCTCGCACCGGAACGGTTCTTTGATCATTGCCATGACCCAACATTGGCGCATGCCCGACCGAAAGTCAATGAGACGAATTAATCGCATCGTCTCGGCGATGACTAGCCGCTGGAGCGCCTTTCAACTACTTTCGCCGTCGACCTTGCAGAACAGAGCCACCCCAGCCCGACGTGCACAACAGAGACGAATAGATGCATTCGTGTCTCATTGACATCGAGGGTGGTGTGTGCCACATTTACCGAAGCGCCGGGCCCTGGCAAACACCGGTGAGGACGCGTCTTCGGGACGCACGATGACGGAGGAACCCGCGGCGCGGCCCAGGTCGCCGTCGCCCCCGCTCAGCGTCGACTCAGATGCAGCACAAATAGGAACCCAGACTCATGGGACGGGAGTATCGAATGGTCGAGATACACACGACGGGCGTCATCGAGCGATCCGCAGCAGACGTGTTCGCCTACGTGGCCGACTACCGGCGCATGAACGAATGGGTGTTCGGCATCACCAGCGTACGACCCGTTGGCGATGCCGATTACGGCCCGGGAGCGGTATTCGAAGGCGGCGTCGACCTGGGACCGAAGACGCTCAGTTCGACCGCAGAAATCCAAGGATGGCAACAAGACCACCTGATTGCTCTGCGGTCCTTGGCTGGCTTCGATTTCACAGCGACTCTGCGCCTTCAACCCGAAGCTCACGATCGAACCGTCCTGGATTTCGAGTTGAGCTACGGAAACTCCGGCGGCGTTGCAGCGCGGGCATTCAGCAAAACCATCGAACCGCTCCTGGCCCTCGCGGCACGACTCACCACAGACAAACTGTGCGAGACATGCACCAGAGCAACACAACCACCTCTCCAATGCCGCCCCACAGCAAGTACGACCGAAACGCGGCCGGCCGACGCGACGCGGGGGCCTGGATCGGAGACGAGCAACTGATGGATGGGCTATTTATGCGGTCCAACAGCTTTCACCAATCACGAGGGGCCGCCGACGTGACTCTCGGTGAACCCCACCAGCCTGCACTCGCGCGGGAGATCTGTTGACAGCCAATCACGCACGATCGCGACCGCCCGAAACCCGTTCGGCTGTAAGGGAAATTGGGGATTGGGGCCGCCGGTACATGCGGTCTCATCCGCTGCAGTCGCTGCACACGGTCGGCGGCCAAGTGGTGCTAGGCGTCCGTACCGTCCAGTACTTCGCCGTCGAGATCGTCACCCGGCGATTCATCGTGGGAGAATTCATCAAGCAGGCAGCGTTCATGGCTGGGACCGCCTTTACCCCAACACTTTTAATGACCATTCCCATTGGTGTCACGCTATCCATTCAGTTCAGCCTGCTTGCCGGCCAGATCGGGGCGACCTCGCTGTCTGGAGCAGCGACCGGGCTCGCGGTGATCCGTCAGGGCGCTCCACTCGTGGCCGCGATCCTGCTCGCAGCAGCGGTCGGCTCCGCCGTCAGCGCGGACCTCGGCTCCCGCACGATGCGCGAAGAGATCGAAGCCATGGAGGTCATGGGCGTATCCGTGATCCGCCGCCTCGTCGTCCCCCGCTTCGCCGCCGTCATCGTCGTCGGCGTTGCGTTGACCGGCCTAACCTGTTTCGTCGGGTTCATCGCGGGCTACCTGTTCAACGTTTACTTGCAGAACGGAACGCCCGGATCATTCGTCACAACCTTCGCCTCTTTCGCCACCGTCGGCGATCTGACACTGGCACTGGTCAAGGCGGTCGTCTTCGCCGCGATTGTCGCAATTGTTAGCTGCCACAAAGGATTAGACACCCATGGTGGTCCAGCTGGTGTCGCGAACTCGGTAAACGCGGCCGTCGTCGAATCAACCCTGCTGCTCATGCTCGTCAACGTTGCCATCACCCAGCTGTACGTCCTGATCTTCCCGAGAGTGACCCTGTAGCCGTGGCAGTCGTCACCCATCGTCCCCCAGGCGTACGCCTCGCGCTGGATACAACTGTCGCCGCCAGCCGAGCAGTGGCCAAAACCGGTCACATGATGTATCTGTTCGGCCGAATCCTGACGTCGATTCCCATTACGCTGCGCCACTATCCGCGCGAATTTCTGCGCATCCTGTCAGATATCGCCTGGGGTAACGGCTCGATCGTAGTGGGAGGCGGCACCGTCGGTGTCGCGCTGGTTTTGGGCTTTACCGCCGGGGCAATGATCGGCGTCGAAGGCTATAACGCCTTGAACCTTCTGGGTCTCGGTCCCGCCACAGGCCTCTTATCGTCTTTCGGCTCCACGCGCGAATTTGCGCCGGTCATGATAGGCCTCGCATTCATTACCCAAGCCGGCTGCCGATTCACCGCACAATTGGGCGCGATGCGCATCGCAGAAGAGATCGACGCCATGGAAGCGATGGCGATCCGGCCGATCCCCTATCTGGTTACCACACGTGTCGTGGCATCAGTGGTCGCCGCCATTCCTCTCTTTCTGGTCTGTCTAGGCGTCGCATTCCTGTCGTGCCAGCTGGTGGTCAGCATTTCCTCGGGCCAGTCCTTCGGTACCTACCTGCACTATTTTTCCTTGTTCATCAGTGGCCGAGATGTCATGTACGCCACCGTCAAAGCTGTCATCTTCGTCTTCGTCTCGTCGACCATCCAATGCTATTACGGATACTTCGCTTCCGGCGGTCCTGAAGGCGTCGGGATAGCCGCCGGCAGGGCGATGCGCGCGAGTATCACGGCGACCATCATCTTGAACATGCTGCTGACCATGGCATTGTGGGGAGTCGACACCGGCGCAAGGTTCGGTGGATAGCGTTGCCGAACTCATTCGACTACGAGGCCGGCAGTCCATCGAATCGCCGGCTTTTCGCGTTGGGCGTGTGCTTCTTGGTGCTCGCGGCCTCGTGCGTCACACTGATGATCGCGAAATCCAAAGGCACACTTGACCAGATCGTCAAAGTCAACGCCGAGTTGCTCAACGTCGGTGACGGTCTGCCAGCCAAATCTGACGTCAAGTTCCGCGGCGTCCTCGTAGGGTCGGTGGCTGACGTCGAACCGGCACGTGCCGGACAACTCAACATCGTCCATATCGATCTCAAACCGGAATACGTCAGCGGCATCCCGGACACCGTGACCGCGCGGGTTGTGCCCTCCAACGTTTTCGCCGTCTCATCGATACAGCTGGTCGACAACGGAAAGGGCGCTACACCATTGCGCGCCAACACAATCATCCGCGAAGACCAAAGCCTGCCGACCGTCCTGTTCCAGTCGACACTCAGCAAATTCCGTGAGGTCTTCACGGCCATCGGCCGCGAACCCAACGCTGACCGCATCGGCGTACTGGCCGCCGTAGGCGAGGCCACGCAGGGAAGGGGAGAAAAACTCCGTGACGCAGGACACGACCTCAATGAGATTGTCTCCCAACTGAACACCGTTGTGGCCGGAGACACCGGGCCATCCACGATTGCTGCACTCACCGACGCCGCTGACAAACTGCGCTCGGTCTCGCCTGAGCTTTTCGACGCCCTCGGCAGCGCAGTCAAACCGATGCAGACCGTCGCCGCGAAACGCTCGGCATTGAGCGATTTCTTGTCCGCCGGACTGGGCACCGTCGGAAAACTCGGCGACGCTTTCGACCACCAGACCGACAGGCTACTCAACATCACCATCCAGCTCACACCGGTGATAGGCGTGCTCGCCGATAACGGCGGCCAGTTCCATGGAATCTCCACTCGACTGCAACGGCTCAGCAATCAGTTCTATGACGAAGCGTGGAATCCCGAGACAAAACTGGTCACCATCAAAGCCGCCGTGTCCTTTACCCCGAGCCGGACATATGTACGCGCCGACTGCCCCCGCTACGGCGACCTGGCCGGCCCAAGCTGCCAGACGGCCCCAGAAATTCCCGTGGCGCCCTCGTTGATGCCAGCGCTGGGGTCGATGGGCTTCCCGCCCCCACCGGGTGTCTCCGAGAACCGGCCCAATCTCGCACCACCTCGCAACTCCGTGGTGGCCCCTGATCCCGCCCGAAGCCCACCACTGCCAACGGATACCGCCCCGGCACCGTCAACTGATCGGATGCCTGCACTGCCCGCCGAGGCGCCGCCGCCACAAGCCGGTCAGCCACCCAGTGAGTATCCACAGTCGGCGACCATCGGCGGCAACGTGGGACCGGTGGGCAGTGCACAGGAACGAGACCAACTGAGCCGGATCGTAGGCGGCCACGCCACGGCGGCGACGCAGCTGCTGCTCGGACCCGTTGCGCGCGGATCGACGGTCCACATCACGCCAGATACAGGGAGTGACCAATGAGTTACCGCAAGCCACTCATCGGCCTGACCCTCTTCCTGGTCCTGGCCATCGTCGCGACATGGTTGGTGTTCGTGACGCTGCGCCGCGATATCGCCGGCCCAACGAATACGTATTCGGCGCTGTTCACCGATGTTTCGGGGCTGCATCCTGGCGACGACGTTCGCGTTGCCGGGGTTCGCGTCGGCCGTGTGGACAGCGTCGACCTACAGGGCACCCTAGCCAAGGTCACCTTCCGGGTGCAGCAGACCCAGACCCTCTATCACAACACGGTCGCCTCGGTGACTTACCAAAACATCATCGGGCAGCGATATCTGGGGCTGGCCGAAGGGACAGCGGGCGAACCGACCGTGCTCAACAACCGCGGTCAAATACCCGTCGAACACACCGTGCCGTCATTTGACATCGCGTACCTCCTCAACGGATTTGAGCCGCTGTTCACGCTCCTGGACCCGCAACAAGTGGACAACCTGACCGAAGGCGTCGTCCAGGCTCTTCAAGGGAATTCGGGTTCGGTCCTAGCACTGATCACCCAAACCTCGGCGTTGGCACAATCGCTCGCCGGACCCGATCAAGTCCTGGGCGACGTGATCACCGCCTTCAACGCCGTGATGACCAATCTAGCGGCGCAGAACGCGAACCTACAGCGCGTCATCAGGCAAACCCGAGACGTGATGGTCACCCTCGGGAACCGACGGGAGAAATTGGTGGAGTCCGCCGGTTCCATCGCCGCCGCGGTGACACGACTCTCCGCGATCACCAACAACGTCAACCCCGACCTGCAACAACTCATCCATCGCGAGCCGGGATTCACCTCCTACATCACCGGGGACGGACGAGACCGCTTCGCCTATTTGGGGGCCAACCTGCCCTACATACTCAAAGGCGCCGCTCGAATCAGCCAAGAAGGAGCACACGCAAACATCTACTTCTGCGATGTGAACGTCACCATCTTCGCGTTCCTGGGCCGCCTGGTCCCCGGCATTGTCCGTCTGGCCTCACCAGGCAACGTCGTCCAACACTCTCCGATTTGCAGGTAGCACAATGTTCAGTCGCATTCGACGCCCCATCGAGGGCTACAACAAGATTTGGCTCGGGACGATCACGCTGGGCGTTGTCGCGATAATCGTCGCGACCAGCGTACTGATCGGCCATCTATCGCTCGGCCAGACACGGTATCGCGCCGAATTCGCCCAAGCCGCCCAGATTCGGCCAGGCGATCAAGTCACCGTCGCGGGCATTCAAGTTGGCACAGTCAAGGGACTCACACTCGCCGACGACCACGTGACGGTCGCATTCAATGTTCGCAACAACGTCCACCTAGGTAGCGGCACCCGTGCCGCGATCAAACTCACCACCATCCTCGGAAGCCGGTACATCGAATTGTCGCCGACAGAATCAGGCGACCTCGACCACCGAACCATCGGCTTGGCAAACACTTCTGTCCCCTACGACCTCCAAAAGACACTTGCCGACGCGACAACAACCTTCGAACAAGTCGATGCCGACCGCATTGCCGAATCGATGACCACGTTGTCCCAGAGCCTCAACGGGGTCCCCGACGCCCTCCCGCACGCGCTGGACAACCTACAGTCGCTATCCACGGTCATCTCCGGCCGGCGCGATCAAATCGGCTCCCTGCTGACCAGCGCTGACAGCGTCACCTCGATGATCCGCGATCAGAGAGCCAACCTCGGCTCCCTGGTCATCCAAGGCCGGAACCTGCTGGGCGACATCGTCTCCCGACGAGCCAAACTCGAGCAACTGTTCGCCAGCGCCACCGCGCTGGTCAACACCCTCAAATCAATACTCAACGACCAACCCGGCATCAACCAAATGCTGGCATCGATACGCGACTTCAGCCATATGATCGCCGAACACGACGCGCTCCTGCGAAACACATTGCAGGCCATGCCGATAGCCGTCCGCAACGTCGCCAACATCCTCGGCAGTGGAAATTCAGGCGACGCCGCGCTCCCCGCAGGCCTGTTCGTCGACTCCTGGATGTGCGCGCTCAGCGGCCGAGCCAAGCAGTTCAACCTGACCCAGTACTTCAAGGACTGTCAACCGACCCCGGACCCATTCCCCGGCTGGCCCCAACCAGATCCAGCCAGGGCCAACCCGGAAGGACCCGGACGATGAACCGCACGCTGGTCCGAGCAGCACTGCTCGCCCTGATCGTCGCCGCGATCGCCGTCGCCGTTGTCGCGCTGATTCCCCGTGCCAACGACAAATCACTCACGGTAACAGCCCAATTCGAGGACAGTGTCGGGCTCTACGTGGGAAATACAGTCTCCGTGCTGGGAATGCCGGTTGGCACAGTCACCAGCATCACGCCTAAAGACAGCTACGTCGACGTCGCCCTCGCGATAGACGAAGGAATCGATATTCCCTCCGATGTTCACGCGGTGACCGTATCGGCATCAATCCTGACCGATCGCCACATCGAGCTCACGCCCCCCTACCGCAACGGACCGAAGCTCAAGAGCGGCGACACCCTGAGCCTGCCCCGCACACGCACGCCAGTCGAGTTCGACCGCACGTTGGCCATGGTCGATAAGCTCTCGCACGCGATGAAGGGCGACGGCCATGGCCAGGGGCCGCTCGCGGACCTGATCGGAATCAGCTCCCAGGTCACTTCAGGCAACGGGTCCCACATCAAATCAGCCCTAGACCAACTGTCCCAGGCGCTGCGCCTGAGCGCCGACAACGGATCCCAGAGCAAAAAAGACATTCAGGCGATCGCGAACAACCTCGCAGAGCTGACCCAAGCCGCCGCAGGAAACGACGCCACCATCCGCGAATTCGGTTCCAACATAAGGCAACTCAGCGATATCCTGGCCGACGAAAACCTCGGCTCGGGCACTACCGGCGCCAAGATCAATCAGATACTGGAGCAAGCAGCCTCCCTGCTGGAGAACAACCGCGCCGCGTTGAAGGGCACTGTTGCCGATGCCCGCACCATCACCACCGCGCTCGTCGACTACCGGCGAGAATTGGCCGAATTCTTCGACGTAGCGCCGCTGGCAATCGACAACCTATACAACGCTATCGACGCCAACGCCGGCAGCTTTCGCGTGCACGGTTTGATCGATAAGACCCTCGCCGATGGTCAGATGGCAAAAGAGATGTGCAACCTCATCGGAGACAAGCAGTTGGGTTGCGCAACAGGCACCATTCAAGACTTCGGACCGGACTTCGGCCTGACCGGCATGCTCGAACTCATGGCGGGCGTGCGCCGATGACGCACCGTCGCGACGAAACCCGACGTCGATCTGTCGGCGTCCTAGCCGTCGGGCTGACCACCGCCCTCACCGGATGCGCATCCGGACTCGAGAGTGTGCCGCTACCGGCGCCCGGCGGCATCACCGACAGCTATTCACTGACCGCCGTATTCTCCAACGCACTCAATCTGCCAGCGAAAGCCAAAGTCAAACTGAACGGCGCAGACATCGGCGAGGTCGAATCGATCAATGCGCGCAACTTCACCGCCTACGTATCCATGCGAATCAAATCAGATGTTCAGCTGAGCGCCGACACCACCGCTGAACTTCGTTCAGCGACCCCCCTGGGCGACGTCTTTGTCGCGATGCGCCCAGACACCAACCACACAGCTGGCGCCCCACTGCTGCGCAACGGCGACACCATCGGGCTCAAATCCACCGCCGCCAGCGCCACCGTCGAAGAAGTGCTCAGCTCCGCGGCAATGATCGTCAACGGCGGGCCCATCCGCCACCTCACATCCATCCTCAACGGCGCAGGCTCAGCAATGGGCGGGCGCGGCACGAAAGTCGCCGAGCTGCTCCAGCAGTCCGATACGTTGATCTCTCGGCTCAACGCCCGATCCGAACAAATCAGAACAGCTCTGCAAGCCACATCCCAGCTCGCCACCACGCTGACCGACCGACAACACACCCTCAACGACGCCATCGCCGCCGCCGCACCAGCGACCGCCGTGATCGCCGACAACACCGCCCAGCTTGCCGACCTCGTAGACGGCCTCGCGCGGATCACCACCCAACTCTCGCGATTCCCATCCCTGCAGGGAACCGACACCCGCAGCTTGATCGCCGACCTCAACCATCTCTCAGCCGCCTTCAACGATGTCAGCACCGACCCCAACGTCTCACTGACCGCATTGAACCGGCTCCTGCCCATCGTCATGAAAATCTCGAACTCGACCTCGATGCACAGCGCCGGAGAAGCGGTAAAGCTCGCCCTCGGCTCCCTGCCCGACAAGAACTATCCCGGCGATCCGGGATTCCACGGACCCGACGGGACCGACTGGCATGCCATGATCGGCAGCCTTCGATATGAGTGGAACCTACTGTTAGGCAAAGCCTTCGGTCCACAAAGGGACAGCACTCCCGGAGAGCATCCATGATGGCAGCGCCAAGTCCGGTCGAATGGTCGGCCCGACTGATCGTTGACACTGTGCGCGCGGTGGCGCGCCACCGTATCGTCGTGTCGTGCGTCAGCCTGGCGCTGACATTGATTGTCGCACTTGGCTACATCCTGCTGGGCGGGTTGCATATCAACCCGGCGCGCTCCACGATCGCCATTCGAGTGCTCCTGCCCGAATCGGGCGGCCTGCTACCCAACCAAGATGTCACGCTACGCGGTACACCGATCGGTCGCGTCGCGTCCGTCACGTTCACCGACAAGGGTGTCGTCGCCGTGGCCTCCATCGACAGCGCGATACGAGTTCCCCGGAATAGCCTGGCACGCGTCTCGGCGCTGTCTCCCGCCG
Organism: Mycobacterium sp. NGS40; assembly: GCF_059812735.1. Classification (NCBI taxonomy): domain Bacteria; kingdom Bacillati; phylum Actinomycetota; class Actinomycetes; order Mycobacteriales; family Mycobacteriaceae; genus Mycobacterium; species Mycobacterium sp. NGS40. The sequence goes on along the minus strand of NZ_JCALDG010000037.1, from coordinate 11,179 downwards.
GCGAGCAATATCTCGATTTTCGCCCCGTGGACGGGCAAGGACCAGCCCTCACCAATGGCAGCACGGTTGCTGAAAGCCGCACCAGCATTCCCGTGTCCTTGGCGCGACTCCTGGGTGACTCCGACGGCGCGCTCGCCCAGATCGACCCCAAGAAGCTCGCCGCCATCACCGATGAACTTCGGGTCGGCCGCCAAGGGCCTCAGAAGTTGGCCACGCTGCTCGACGGTGGGTCGTTCCTCATCTCGACGCTGGATTCGGTACTTCCACAAACCGTCAGCGTGCTGAACAACAGCCGAATCACCTTGACCACGCTCGCTGACGTCAGCCCGGGCCTGCGCCACACTGCCGGCAACTTGCGGCAAGTCCTCGGCGGCGTGAATGCCATGGACGGCGGATTCCGGACCCTCCTCGATCGCGGACGCGCACCCATGACTGGCTTGGACAAGCTTATCGACGACAACTCCGACACCATGGTCCAACTGCTCGGCAATCTGACCACCATCGCACAGTTGTCCTACGTGCGAGTACCTGCCCTCAAAGCACTGTTCCCCACCACACGGGGATCAGTCATCGACTCACTGGGAACTGTTATCCGCGACGGAGGCGTATGGGCAATCGTCGACGCATACCCGCGCTACAGCTGCGACTACAAGCTTCCGCGGCGGCCAGCGTCACTGCCCGATTTCCCTGAGCCCTACCGCTACACGTACTGCACGAACCCTGACCCAGCCGTTCTGGTTCGTGGCGCCCGCAACGCGCCGCGTCCCCCCGGCGACGACACCGCGGACCCACCGCCCGGCTACGACCCATTGGCTCAAACCGACCCCACCCCAATCGGGCCCCATTCAATACCCGCACCGTTCGGCGGCCCGGCGCTGCCATCGACACCACCAAACTAGGAGCCTCACATGGAGATCAAACTGTTTGAAAAAGCGAATGGCATCGACGTCTTCGACAAGCTCGAACAGCAAGACAGCCACCCTGCTACCGCGACTGCAGACGCCGAGCCGGACACTTCCGAACCTGATCCGTCCGTGCCGACCGATCTCGACCCCGACAACGACAACGACAACGACAACGACAACGACAACGACAACGACAACGACAACGACGATATTGATGACGACGATGCCGATAAGGTCTCGGCACCCACGCCTCGTCGCCGACTGCTGCGTCGTGTGATCATCGTGGTTGCCGGTGTCACATTCGTGGCAGCGCTGGGGTTTTCGGGTTTTGTCGGCTGGCAGCTCAAACAACAGGACGACACCGCCGCCGCCGGCCGCGCAGCCCTGGCGGTCGCGCAAACCTACGCCGTCGCCCTGACCAGCGTTGATAACCGGAACATCGATCAGAACTTTGCCCAAGTGCTCAACGGGGCGACAGGTGAATTCAAAGACATGTACAGCCAGTCGGCCAGTCAGCTCAGACAAGTGTTGATCGACAACAAAGCAGTGAGCAAAGGCACCGTTGTCGACGCTTCCATCAAGTCTGCCAGCAAGACCGAGGTGGTAGTCCTGCTGTTCATCGACCAGTCAATCAGCAACATCGTCAATCCTCAGCCTCGAATCGACCGCAGCAGAGTGCGAATGACAATGAAACTGGTCGACAACCATTGGCTAGCAAGCAAAATCGACATCATCTAGCGCAATGCTTGCGACCATTCCATCGCGAGGTCTGAATCGGACCCGCATCTACCAATCGGACAATGCGATGAGTACGCGGACACTCGAAAGACTCGCGCTAGCCATCGCGAGTGCGGCAACCGTCCTATTAGCGGCCGCGAACCCCGCTTGGGCCAGCCCGAACCCCGACGACAACCCTTACACAGTCGTCCCCAACAACATTGCCGGCAGAAGCTGGAATGGACTGGGAGACTGGGAAGTTCGCTATCAACGCGTCGAAGGGGGCGACCCAGATGTGATCGCTGCCATCAACGATGGCATCGATGCGGCGGCAAGTGAGCACGAGAAATCGATCGAATGGCGACCGAGCACCACGCACCACTGGACATTCACCGCAACGGGCACGCTGTACATCCGCCCAAACACAGTATCTGAGCTATTTACCGGCGAATACAACACGGACCTACCAAACATGCCCTTCCACACCATCTCTAGCCGGGTGTATGACAGTCGAAACGGAACACCCATCACCTGGGATAACCTCTTCCAAGACAAGGGCGTCGGCCTGACTAGGCTGTCCGAACAGACGGCAGCCATTCTGCCGACGGCCTATCCGCCGCCCCAGCCAGACGCTTGGAAATCAGCCAGCGGCATGGCACCCGTCGCTGACAACTTCAAATACTGGATTCCAACCGACGCCGGTATTGAACTACATTTCCCCGACTACCAGTTCGGACGGGGATTGAAGGTCATTACCGTGCCGTGGGCCCGGGTGCACGACCTGATCGCGCCGCAGTTCTTCGCGATCGTCGCTTAGCGCGCAGTATCTAGCCTCAGGCGCTGCTCACAGCGACACGCCAAGGGGTAGACGCGCCATGAGACTTCCTGTCGGCGGTACGAAATCTATGACTTCACAATACCGTTCACCGTCCCTATATCTTGCGTACCGAGCATCTCGACAGCGTCCCAGCCGCCCCCAACTGGGTCAGCATCCCCACCAGCGACCACATCGAATGAACAGCAGAAACTACCGATCCAGTCACAGCAGCGACGGGACACAGCTTGCCGCCGGGCGCGAATACTGAATCTGCGGTCTATGGGAAATTTGTTGCCGCACTTAACTGTTAGCGGCAACCGCCGATGCTTGCTTCGTTCTTCTCACCGCTGGGCTACAGCAAACCGCATAACTTCGGCGATCGCCTTTGCAACGACGAACCCCCGCACCGTTCTGGCCCCGAATGCCGATCCTCAGAATTTTGTCATTTGTGACATTGAGTGATATCTGGAATAAGAACGCGCCACCCGTTTGAACGCGGACATCGATGCGGCGAACGCCGATGGCGTCAACTGAAGATATTCGGCACCGGGAGAACGGAATTCGCGGAACTGCACCACGCTCGTCAACTCATTCAGCCACCGTCAGCGGCGCCGACACATACCCTTGGTCGACGCCCCTAGCAGGGGCTGACGAACGCGCGTGGTCACTATTGCACAGAAGCAACCCCTGACGAGCGGTCCATTCGAGGCGCGGCAGATGCCAGGTCAAGAAGAGCGCGAGGAATCTCGCCAGGCTCTCTGACACACGTCGGTGATCGAAGTCGACCGGGCAATGGCCCTCGCCGGCGCGAACGTGTCCAGCCTGGACTCGAGGCAACTCATCCGGAGAGAATTGGCCGCTGCTGTTTACGGGGCGCCGTTCGGCGAATGGCGAGACACGCCGCTTTGCGAGGGGACTCCGCCGGATGGGTAGGCTGCCAGGGATGGCTACCAAGCGGCCGCATTTCGTCCCGCGGGTGTACCTGAACGCCTGGGCCAACGGCCAATCTCAGGTTGCCTACCGCCGTCGCGACATGCCGCAGGCGGTGGTGTCCAGCACCGTCAATGTGGCAGTGGCCGGGGGCATCTACGGCGCCGGCGAGATCAGCGAGGCGCGCGAAAAGTTCTTTAACGACCTCGAAGCCGACTGGCCGTCTCTGCGACACCAGCTCAAGATGGACCGCAACCTCACGGGCGACCGCCGCCAGCTGATGGCCGTCTATCTCGCCATCCAGCTGGCTCGAACGGTCCACCACCGCAATCAGGCGCAATTCATGATCGACCTCGCCGCCAAGACCACCGAGCGTCCAATACCTGCCGACGTGGTCCGCGAGCATCTACGCGAACTGGACGGCGGCGATGACCCCGACGAGAACGAGGTCCAGACGGTGCGCGACCTACTAGAGGGATCGCCCAGCGCCCCAACAGGCGATCAAGCGCACAGTATGGCGATGCAGGTGGCCACGGAGATGGTCGCGCCACGGTTGGAGTCCATGCGGTGGTGCGTTTACGACTTCGGCCGCCCGATTCTGATTACCAGCGACCGCCCGGTGCAGCTCTGGCGCCGCGTCGGGTCCGGCCCAGAAGTCGGAGGCGTCGGGGTCGAAAACGCGGACCAGATCAGGTTCGCGCTGTCGCCGAGCACGTTGTTGGTGATGTCCAGAGAACCGCTTAACCCGACTCAGCTTCCGAACCCACGGTCGATCAATGCTGATACCTTCCGCGACTGCCATCAGTTTGTCGTGGGAACGCCGCAGTCGAGGCATGCACTCAGTGCACTTGACCTGGCGCCTCAGTCACCTCGACTGCGGTTCCGCACGGGCCCCGGCTATGCGACAGGACCGGATGGCACCAACCAGTACGTCGGCGAGGCGCTACACACCTACGTGAGCTGAACACGCACTCAGCAGGTGAGTTCAGCGTCGTCGCGCCGCTGGATTTGGTAGATCCGCGATACATGGAGCCCGCTCAGCTTGGCCAGCCGAGTCGGGGACATTCCCTGCATCAGGCCATCGCGAATCGCGTGATGGAGGTCGCCGACCGTCCGACTGACGGACAGCCGCTGCCGCTCAGCCCATGTTTCGGACGTCTTTCAAGCTGCGGTTCTCCGGCGAAGGCGTCAGCGGCCACGATCTGCGAAGTGATACTGCCGGCATCGTGATTGGCGGCGTGACCGAAGTCGTTGAGGCAAGCTTGGGGCAGCCAGTCGCCGGAACAAAATTCAACTAGTTGAACATTTTGATAGCCGGTGCCACACTAGATGCGGCGGGGTGTGGTTCATCACCAGTGCCGGCCCCTCGGGGCCTGGCTTTTACTCACGAACAACAGCGCTTAGTGCGACGCGAGGCACCCCGCCCCAAAGTGTTCTCGTTACTCACCGCCGCCATCAGCCGAACGGGGCTGAAGCCCCACCTCTTCGGCCCATCGCCGACGGTCCGCGCGCGTCTGAAGCCAACGCTCGCTGACCTCCTGGCCGATACGATGCCGCTGATCCGACAACTTTTCGTACAGTTCGGACTGCGATGCAGCAACGATGTCTAGGTGCATGCGATATTGATCGCGTTCATGGCGGTTCGCATGCGTATAGCAATGCGCCCCAAAGGACCCCGTTCCGAGGTAGACCGCACGCGACACGCATTGGGCGCCAGTGGCGCGAACCGCGCTCTGGCATTGGGGCCTGGGGCCGGTGAAATTCTGCATACGGTCGGCCGGGGGCAGTTGCCAGAGCGCGCGTTCGATCCGATCGCCCACCGACCGCTCAGGCAGGACTCTGGTAGCGCCACCCCGGACCGCGGCGCCGTGCCGGGCGAATATCGCCCTTGGCCGCGACCAGTCCGCGCCCCACCGGGCGTCGAGAGCAGCTCCCTGGTGCACCAGGCTTGCGGCGGCGTGCGCGTTCTGCACGCCACCCTCCGCAACGTCGAGATCATTCTCCAGCTCGTCGAAATTCATATCCGCATGGCCGGACAACGCCTGCAGCACGAGCCGGCATTCACCGAACCGCACCCGACCGGCGGCTGGCAGCAGGCCCGCCGCGACCGGGTCGCCCAGATCCTGGCCGGTGACCCCACCGCCTGGTACCCCGACCAGTACAACAACCCCGACAACGTCGACGCGTACCGCGACCTCGCCCTCGAATTGCAGTCGCAACTGGGCACCGTCGACATCCTGGTGTGCTCGGTCGGCACCGGCGGGCATTCGGCAGGCGTGGCAAAAGTGTTGCGCGAGTTCAATCCCGACCTCAAGTTGATCGGCGTCGACACCATCGGGTCGACCATCTTCGGCCAGCCCGCGCAGAGCCGGCTGATGCGTGGCCTGGGGTCGAGCATCTACCCCGACAACGTCGACTACGCCGCGTTCTCCGAGGTGCACTGGGTGGCACCCGCCGAGGCGGTGTGGGCGTGCCGGGCCCTGGCCTCGACCAGCTACGCCAGCAGCGGCTGGAGCGGCGGCGCGGTGGCGCTGGTCGCCGGTTGGGCGGCGCGTCACCACGACGCGGACACCACCATCGCCGCGATCTTTCCCGATGGGCCGCAACGGTATTTCGACACCGTCTACAACGACGACTACTGCCGACAGCACAACCTCCTCGGCATCGAGCCGCCCGCCGAGCCCGCGGTGATCGCGGACCACGCTGAGCGCGTGGTGGATTCGTGGACCCGCTGCACGACGGTGCGCAGGCCCGACGCGGCATCGCTGTGATGCCGGTGCTCACCCAGTTCCGCAGCTTCGGCTGGCCCAGCCGGGTGCTGATGCTCAACCAGTTCGGCATCAACCTCGGCTTCTACATGCTGATGCCGTATCTGGCCGGGTACCTGGCCGGCCCGCTCGGCCTGGCCGGCTGGGCTGTCGGGCTGGTGCTCGGGGTACGGAACTTCTCGCAGCAGGGCATGTTCATCGTCGGCGGGACGCTGGCCGACCGGCTGGGCTACAAGCCGCTGATCGTGGCGGGCTGTCTGTTGCGCACGGCCGCGTTCGGGCTGCTGGCGGTCGCACAGTCCCTGCCGGCGCTGCTGATCGCCTCGGCGGCAACCGGTTTCGCGGGGGCGCTGTTCAACCCGGCGGTGCGGGCCTACCTGGCCGCGGACTCGGGCGAGCGCCGGGTGGCGGCGTTCACGGTGTTCAACGTCTTCTATCAGGGCGGCATCCTGGCCGGCCCGCTCGTGGGCCTGGCCCTGATGGCGCTGGACTTCCGGGTGACGGCGGGCATGGCGGCGGTGGTGTTTGCAGTCCTGACCATCGCGCAGCTGTTCGCGCTGCCGAAGGACCACGCCGATCATGCTGTCACCGAACGGGTCTCGATCCTGCACGACTGGCGCACCGTGCTCGCCAACCGCCCGTTCCTGCTGTTCGCGGCGTCGATGGTGGGCACCTACGTGGTGACGTTCCAGGTGTACCTGGCGCTGCCGCTACACGCCGCGGTGCTGTCGCCGCACCATGAATCGGCCATCGTGGCAGCAGTTTTCGCGGTATCGGGGCTGGTCGCCATCGGTGGACAGATCCGCATCACGGCCTGGTTCACGGCACGCTACGGCCGCGCCCAGTCGCTGACCATCGGCGTGCTGGTGCTCGCGGCGGCGTTCGTCCCGCTCATCGTGGTGCCCGATGACCGGTGGGGGCAACCGGCCGCGGTGGCCGCGCTGTTGCTGACGGCCGCGCTGCTGGCCGTCGGCTCGGCCGCGGTCTATCCGTTCGAGATGGACACCGTGGTGTCGCTGGCGGGCGACCGGCTGGTCGCGACGTATTACGGCTTCTACAACACCATCGTCGGCGTCGGCATCCTGGTGGGAAATCTCGCCACGGGTGCGCTGATGGAGACGGCGCGCCATGCCGGCCGGCCGGAACTGGTCTGGGTGTCGCTCACGGCGATCAGCCTGCTGGTCGCGCTGGCCCTGTACCGGCTGCACAAGACCGGACGATTGGCCCTGCAGGCCGTCGGCGCCCACTGACTGTGAGGGTGGTCCTTGTTTGGGAGGCGGGGTCGCCTATGCGGGTGGGCCGCCGGGGTTTTGGTTGGGGATGTCGGTGATCGGCAGGTTGGGGGCCGGTTTGGGCGATGGGGTCGGCGCCAGGGTGGGGATCTTGTCCGGGGCGATGTCGACGAGGGCGTTGGCGGGTGGGCCGTTTTCCCGGCCGCCGTAGCTGGTCCCGGGTTCGCGGTGGCCGAGCAGGTGACTGACGGTCACCATGTGGTAGCCGTTGGCGATCAAGACCGGAAGAAATTGGTACACCAGGTCGACGGTGCTGGAGTAGGTGTCGTGCAGCAGCACCACCGATCCGGGTCGGATTTGGGTCTTGAGCATGTACGTGCTCGCGGCCAGGTTGGCGTCGTTGATCCAGTCGAACGGGATGACGTCCCACAGTATTTCAGCGAGTCCTTGCCGGCCGGCTTCGGCGCGCACGGCTGGCGAGGACAGCCCGCCGGCGGGCCGGTACAGGTCGGGGGTACGGCCGGTGGCGGCCTGCAGTGCCTGGGTGGCTTTGCGTAGTTGCGCGGGGATGTCGGCGATCGGGATCGTGGACATGTTGGGGTGTTCCCAGGTGTGGCTGCCGATTTCCATGCCGGCGTTGTCGATTCGGCGCGCGGCATCGGGGTTGGCGGCCACTTTGTTGCCGATAAGGAAGAACGTTGCTTTGGCGCCGCGGGCGGCTAGCACCCGAAGGAGCCGGTCGGTGAAGGGGGACGGGCCGTCGTCGAAGGTCAAGGCGATGCATTTGTTGGTGGCGCAGTCGATGTGGTCGGCGTCGCGGTCCCATTGCCGGCGGGCCACGACCACCAGCACGGCCGACACGGTCACCAGCACGACCAGGAACGAGCCCAGCTTCCACCACCGGCCGAAGGCGGTGCGTTGTATGGGCATGGTCCTACCTCTGATCTCTCGTGCACGGCGCCGCGCGCCGTGTATCGCGTCGCGATGATGACCCTGGTTCGCTGTGGTAGCCCCCGAACGGCCGCAATCCGGCCGCGGGAACCACCGCATCCCGCCGGGGGTAGCAGGTTGCTGTCACCGTGTTGGTTTCGCAGTCCAGCCGACCAGGATGAAACCGCCGAGCACCAGCACGCTGGCCATGGGATAGCCCAGCAGCAGGTCCTGGTAGCCGATGAGGGTGAGCCGGCCGAGGTGAGTGATGCCGTGCACGACGGCCATCACCGCCCCGATGCCGACCAGGGCCCACCCCACCAGCCGCCGGCGGCGCTCACGCCGGTAGCCCGCGGTGTACAGCGACGCGCGGGTGGGACGTACGCGACGGATCGGACTCATCGTGGCTCACCTTCACTATGGATCGCGGTAGTACTGAGTTGCATAGTAAATGGTGGACCTGTGAAGGGGCCGTCAGTGCCGACCGACATCGGCCAGTTGCGACTCGCCGCGACCGGCTCGTCCCCGCCCGGCGCCCGGCGCCCGGGCTGCCGGCGCGGGTGGATGGGTGCGCATCTGGTGCTGGCCAACACTTTTGGAGTCGAAAGCCGTGGCGCGGACGATGTCGGCGGGCGATGCCAGCGGCGACGCCCAAAGGCAATGGACCCGAGGTCGGGGGTGCACCGGCTACGGCTGGTCGGCGGCCTCGCGCGCGAATTGCGCCGCGCACTTCAGTGAGCAGAACCAGTATTCGTGGCCGTGGTGGCGCAGGTATCCGGCGGCCTGCTGATGCTCGATGCGCATCCGGCAGATGGGGTCGACCGTTGACACCGGCGAGGGGGCGCCGAGGTGCAATGCGTGAACACCGATGGGTTCGCTGAGGTTTTTGAAGGTGGTTTCGCCTAAATCCTCGACGGGCACGCCGAGGGCGCGGGCCGCACCGGCGACGGTATCGGTGGCCAACGTCTGTCCGGCGCCGGCATGTGCGGCCAGGCGCGCGGTCAGGTTGATCGCGGCGCCGAAGAAGTCGTTGCCGCGCCCGGCGGCGGGGCCGTGGTGCAGGGCCGTCCTGGTCAGCAGGTAGTGGTCTTTCGTGGCGCAGCGCTCGAGGACCCGCTGTGTCAGGTAGATCCCTGCGGTGGGATCGGGGGACGCCAGGAGTACCGCATCGCCGATCGACTTGATGAACCGATCGCCCGGCGCCAGGGCGGTTCGGGCGAGGTCGGCGAAGTCGACCGCGAGGTCGGCGGCGTATTCGTCGCCGTGCGCCTCGGTAAGGGCGGTGAACCCGGCCAGGTCGATCATGGTGAACGTCCACGCGCCGACGGTCATGGGTGGGCACCGCAGGCGAGGGTGCCGCGCAAGATGATGCCGATAATGGCGTCCGCGGCGGTGGCCGCGTTCCAATCGTGCGCGGCGCGCAGGTGGATATAGCCCCAGCCGACCAGGTTGAACAGCACGGTGGCGGTCACGGTGGGGGGCAGGTCCCGCAGGCTGCCGTCGGCGGCGCCATCGCGGAGCAGCCGTTCGAATGGTTCGGCGAAGACATCGACGATCAGCGCGTCGGGTCCGGGCTGGTGGAACACCTCGCCGCGGGCGAGAAAAAACCCGGCCAGCACATGCAGGTGCTCATCGGCTGTGGCGCACAAGGCCTGTAGGGCAATGCGCAGCCGGTCGGCCGCCGAGCCCGGTTGGGCCAACGCCGGCAGCATGGCGCGGGTGTAGGTGTCGGCCGCCTGCGCGGTGACCGCGGCGATCAGATCGTCGCGGGTGACACCGCGCCGGTAGATCGTGGCCCGTGACATCCCGGCCTCGATGCCGACTCGTTCCAGGGTCAGGGCGTGCAGTCCCCACCGGGCGATCGCCGCGGCGGTGGCATCGAGCAGGGACTGGTCGACAACTCCTTGACGTTGAGGCATGCCCTCATCATAGTTGAGACATGAATGTCTCAGTAGTGACTCGTAATAGTCTCAGCCTGCCGGTGGGTCTGGGCTGGACGGTCTGCGCGGCCGGGGCCCTCGGGATTGTGGCCACCTATTGGGATGAGTCCTGGCACACCGACATCGGCCGCGACAGTTTCTGGACCCCCGCCCATCTGATGCTGTACGGGGCGATGGCGGTGGTCGGCCTGGCGATCGCTGCGTGGGGTGTGCGGGTTCTGGTGGCGCTGCGCTCGCTGCGGGCCACCCTGTCCCAGCGGCCGGTGGTCACGGCGTGCCTCGGCGGTGTCACCGCGCTGGCGGCGGCGCCGATCGACAATGCGTGGCATGACGCGTTCGGCCGCGACGCGGTGGAGTGGAGCCCGCCGCACATGCTGGTGATCTTCGCCGCAATCGCCATCGCCCTGGGCGCACTGGCGGGTATCGACCCGAACGCCGCGGCGTTGCGGGCCGCGGCCGGTGCTCTGCTGCTGGCGAACGCCGAGGCACTGGTCTTCGAGTACGAAACCGGGGTCCCGCAGTTCACCGAGACCCTCTACCTGCCGATCATGCTGGCCGCCGGCCTGCTGGCCGCCCACGTGATCGGGCGCGCGGTCCCGGGCGGCGCCCCGGTCACGCTCGCGGTCGCCGGCTACGCCGCGCTGCGGCTGCTGATCATCGCGGCGCTGGCGACACTGGGGCGCAGCACCCCGGACCTGCCGCTCGCGGTGCTCGGCTTGGCGGTCTACGACCTGCCACTGCCCGGACGGCTGGCACGCCCTGCGGCCGCCGCACTGGCCACCGCCACCCTCGCATGGGGTGCCAGCGCGCTCAGGCTGGCCAGCGCCCATCCCGACGCGGTGGCGATCACCGCCGTGCCGGTGATCGTGATCAGCACCCTTGTCCTGGCCCTCGGGTCGTCGCGCCGGTCGCGGGCCGCGCTGCCCGCCGCCGTGGCGGT
>NZ_JCALDG010000036.1:0-31349 GCF_059812735.1 Mycobacterium sp. NGS40 | reverse complement strand
GGGCTCGCTACCGGTTCGGTTAATTTCGTTGAAATCTCGCGCGCCGTCGCGATGCTAGGGCCCAGGACCGCCAGCGCCGACTCCGATGTCAGCCGAAGCGTTCGGCAGCAATCCCTAAGGCATGGAATAGCGCGATGGCGACAACCAGCACAACGGGGCCCAAAGCACGGGGCGAAAGGTTTGCTCTCGAGACCGCCTTGTACGCGACATCGGCCCACGCGGAGAACGCCGACAGGCATGTCGCCTACGCACCGGACTTGAGGAAATGGCGATGACTGATGATGAATTGATGGGGGTATGGAAACGGGCGGCAAGCCAAAACGCTTGCCGATATCGGTAAATGATAGTAGAGCCGACTCTGTCGCTCCTGCTGTGACCGACAAGATTCCGGAGAGCCGACATCGTGTGTCAATATCGGCTGGCGATCGGACCTGAGCACGAATCTATTTCGATAGGGCGATCCGCGCGGAAGCGCGGGGAGGCTGCCTTTGGTGAGGGGATCTGTGCAAGCCAAACGGTGGCAAGGGATAGTGCAGGCGTGAGCGTCGCGACTGTGGTGTTGCTCAGCTTCATCGCCGGTGTGGTCGTGTCGGTGGTAACGGCACCGGTCGGAGTGTCGGGCGCGGTGTTTCTACTGCCCGTACAGCTTTCTGTGCTGGAAGTACCCAATCCCGCGGTAACGCCCACCAACCTGCTGTTCAACGTCGTCTCCATTCCGGGCGCGTTGGCTCGCTACCGTCAGCGTGCACCGCTTCGCAGCCCGTTGACGAGAGTGCTGCTCGCCGGAACCTTGCCGGGCGTGGTCGCCGGGGCGGTCATACGGGTGCTCATCATTCCGGGGCCGCAGATGTTCCGGTTGTTCGTGGCAACCCTGTTGCTGCCATTGGGGCTCTGGCTTTGCCTGCGTACATACCGCAGGGCATCTCGGCCCACTCCGGCTCCGCCGTCCAACCGCTTCATCGTCGCGATCGCGCTCGCCGCGGGGGTCGTCGGCGGCATCTACGGCATCGGTGGGGGGTCGCTACTGAGCCCGATCCTGGTCGGTCGCGGTGTCCCGGTGAACACGGTGGCCCCGGCTGCGCTCACCTCTACATTCGTCACGTCAGTCGCCGGAGCGATCACCTACCTGTTGCTGGCAATCTTTACCGCGGGCCACGACATCGCGCCGGACTGGACAATCGGGATTGTGTGTGGCCTCGGCGGCTTGTGCGGCGGCTACTTAGGCGCGCACCTACAACCGTTCCTACGTGAAAGTGCGCTCCGGCTCGTCTTGGGCGTGCTCGCCATCGCCACCGCCCTCATATACGTCACGCAGGCATTAAGCTAGCCGCCTGCTTCCGCTGCGCCAGAGCAGCTTTCGACGTTTCGAGTGCTTTGGGCCGCCTGATCGAATCGTCCGCATGGTGGACATGCTTGGCGCGTGACTGGGCTCGGTGGGGTTCTTGGATTGCGGCCAGCGGCTTGGTCGACGAAGGCGGCGACCGACTGGTCGGGCGTCAATTGATCTTTCGACTGTCAGGAGAATTGGACCTAGACACGTGCAGCGCGTCGAGAATGTGTTGCGCAGTGGGCAAGTCGAGTCGGCACGCATCACCGGTGGCCGCCCTGGCCGCTGGGCGCATCACGTCGACGCCGTCGATGAGCACCGTCGGTGAGGGGTAGGGGCCGATCCGGTCGATGATTGGCTCGTCGATGCCGAGGCTGCTCAGGCAGTCGGCGAGAATCTTTCTGGCGCTCTCGGCATGGGGACATCCGGGCGAGGTGAGCAGCTCGATACGCATGACAGTCACTTTCGGTTGGCTGCCGTCATCGGCCAGGGGTCAGTTCAGGTGGTTCTGGATACAGAATATGCTGTATCTTATCGGCATGGAGACTCTGGTCCACACCGATGCTCTTACCCGCTTCGGCTACGCCCTGTCCGACGCGACCCGGACACAGATCCTGCTCAACCTGCGGACGGCACCCCGGTATCCATCGGAGTTGGCCGACGACATCGGTGTCTCCCGCCAAATCGTGTCCAATCACCTCGCCTGCCTGCGGGGCTGCGGCCTCGTCGTCGCCGTGCCCGAGGGGCGCCGGGCACGTTATGAATTGGCCGATCCGCGCATCGGCCATGCCCTCGATGACCTTCTCGGGTTGGTACTGGCCGTCGATCCCAATTGCTGCGCCAAGCACGGGTGCACGCCCTGATGGCCTCCGAACTCGGCTTCCCCGGACTTCGGCCGACGCTGACCGCGGAACGTCGCCGACTCCTGTCGCGCAGGATTCAGTTCTTCGTCGCCGCCACCATCACCTACAACGTCCTCGAAGCCGTCATCGCGCTCACCGAAGGTGCACGGGTGTCGTCTAGCGCGTTGATCGGCTTCGGCTTGGACTCTGTCATCGAGGTGTCGTCCGCGGCGGCGGTCGCCTGGCAGTTCGCCGGGAAGGACCCCGAATCCCGCGAAAGGGTCGCACTGCGGATCATTGCGTTCTCCTTCTTCGGTCTGGCCCTTTACGTCACCATCGACGCCGCCAGGTCACTGCTGGGGATCGGCGAAGCGCAGCACTCCGCGGTCGGGATCACCCTGGCCGCGGTCAGCCTGGCTGTCATGCCCACCCTGTCGTGGGCGCAGCGCCGCGCCGGACGAGAACTCGGGTCGCTCTCCGCTGTCGCCGACTCGAAGCAAACCCTGCTGTGCACCTACCTATCCGCAGTCCTACTGGTCGGGCTTCTTCTCAACGGCATCTTCGGCTGGTCCTGGGCCGACCCCATCGCCGCACTGGTCATCGCCGTCATCGCCACCAAAGAAGGCATCAACGCCTGGAAAGGCGAAACCTGCTGCCCAGCACCCGTCAATGCGAAGGTCGCTGCCTCCCAACATGCTTGCGAGTGTTGCGGAGACTGAGCGCGGACGCGTGGTCGACGGACAGCAGCAGGGGGCAATGGGTCCGATACACCTGTGAGCGCACAGCGCGATCGGTGACAGGCGGCGGCCGGTCATGGTGTCCTCATGGCCGTCGCAGATTTCCTGGTATCTGAGGCGAAGTAGCGTCGCAGTGCTAGCGAGACGTAAACCAGGGCGACAAGGACTGGTACTTCGATGAGCGGGCCGACCACCCCGGCGAGAGCTTGCCCGGAGGTAGCTCCATAAGTCGCGATGGCGACTGCGATCGCGAGTTCAAAGTTGTTGCCAGCAGCGGTAAAAGCCAGTGTGGTTGTGCGTTGATAGCCCAGTCTGAGTGTCGCGCCCAACAGGTATCCGCCGCCCCACATGATGGCGAAATAGGCCAGCAGCGGCAGCGCGATTCTGGCGACATCGAATGGCCGGTTGGTGATTTGGTCGCCTTGTAAGGCGAAGAGGATCACGATGGTGAAGAGCAATCCGTACAGCGCCCAAGGACCAACCACGGGTAGAAACTTGCTCTCGTACCAGGTTCGGCCCCGGGCCTTTTCTCCGAAGCGCCGCGACAGATACCCGGCCAGCAGGGGGATTCCCAGAAATATCAGCACCGACTTGGCGATCTGCCACGGCGAGGTGCTGATTGCACTCTGTGGCAGGCCCAGCCAACCCGGCAGCACTGACAGATAGAACCAACCCAGCACCGCGAACATCGCGACTTGGAATACCGAGTTCAACGCAACCAGGACGGCGGCGGCTTCGCGGTCACCGCAGGCGAGGTCGTTCCAGATGATAACCATCGCAATGCATCTCGCTAGACCGACGATGATCAGCCCGGTCCGGTATTCGGGCAGATCGGGTAGCAGCAGCCAGGCCAGCGCGAACATCACGGCGGGACCGAGTATCCAGTTCAACACCAGGGAGCTGAGCAGTAGCCGCCGATCGCCCGTCACCGAGTCCAGTCGGTCGTAGCGGACTTTGGCCAGTACCGGATACATCATGACCAACAGGCCAAGTGCGATGGGCAGGGAGATGCCATCGACCTGCACGCGCTCGAGCGCGGTATTGAGGCCGGGTATTTGCCGGCCTAGCAGCAGGCCCGCGGCCATCGCGATGCCAATCCAGACGGGCAGGAATCTATCGAGCAGCGAAAGCTTTTCGACAACGGCGGGGTGGGCGTCTGGCTGGGTGGCGGTCATGCCGATGCCTCCGCGGTGGAAGCGTCGACTGCTCTGAGTACTGTCGACAAGGTCGCTAACGCCTCTGGCACTACCGAGTAGTACACCCAGGAGGCGCGGCGCTGGGAGGTCAATAAGCCCGCGTCCTTGAGGACCTTGAGGTGATGCGAGATGGTCGGTTGGGTGACATCGAAGCCTTCGGAAATGTCGCAAACGCATGCCTCGCCGCCCGCGCGGCTGGCCACCATGCTGAATAGTCGCAGTCGGACCGGATCTGCCAACGCCTTGAGCTTGGCGGCGATGTCGGTGGCCGCCTCCGCCGAGAGGGGTTCAACAACAACAGGTGCGTATGCGCACGGGGACACGTCCGTGAGCGCCTGACTCGATTTAGACACTCATCAATATTGATATATATCGATATCAAATGCAACCTCGGCCGGTGGATCATTGCGCGGCGGACCTGTTGGGGTCGCGGGCGCGCCGTCTCACTTGGTGTGTGCAATCGTCGACAGGTGCAGCGGGTCGTTGGCTGGAGGCCGGGCGGGAACGCTGGTCACGCTGATGACGACTGCCGCAGCACCGAAGGCGCCGAGTGCCAGGAACATCGGGGCGTATCCGCCGAGCTCGCTGGCTAGGGCGGAACCGATCCACGGGCTGATCGCGGTGGCCACGGTGATGGGTGCGGACAGCAGCCCGTTGAGGTGTCCGTAATGGGCCGGACCCCAACGTTCGGTGATGGCGGTCGCTTGCAGGAGTGTCATGATGCCGCGGGCGAAGCCAGCGAGAACCGCCACGATGATCAGCGCTGCCACCGAACGGAAAACTCCGAGCAGCGCGGTTGTCGACGCCACGCCGGCGAGAATCACCGCGATGCGTGCTCGTACCCCGACGCGGGCGACCAGCGTCCGGTAGCCCAGTCGGCCGAGGACTTGGCCGATGCCACCCATGCTGAGCGCAGCAGCTGCCCCTCGCGCGTCGATGCCACGCTCACCCATCAACGGCACCAGATTGACGATGACCGCATAGGAGGCGCAGGCACCCAACGTGAGCGCGACCGCCAGGGCAAAAAACGAGCGGCTCTGCGCAATTCGGCTAGGCGGGTCGGTGATGTGTACACCGGACGGGGGAGGCCATGGCTGGCGCAGGCCAAAGAAGTGCGCCGGGATGGTGACGATTGCCAACAGTCCTGCAAGCACGAGATAGGTTGTGCGCCAATCGAACCGCGCGGCCAGGGTGGCAGTGAGCGGCGCAAACACGGTGCTCGACAGTCCAGCGGCAAGCGTGAGAATGGTCAAGGCGCCCATGTGGCGTGCGCCGAACCAGCGCGTCAGCGCCGCGAATGCGGGCGGATACAGGACTGCGCCCATAGCCAATCCCGCTGCAACCCACGCGGCCACAAACCACGCAAACGTCGGGGCCAGCGCAACACCCCCAACGGCCAATGGGCCGATCACCGCGCCGACCGTCATGACGCCATGCGGGCCGTGTCGATCCAACCACCGGCCCACCATGATGCCCACCAGCGCCGAGGTGACTAACGCGCCGGAAAAAGCGGCGGTAACGGCTGGCCGTGACCATCCAGTTTGGTCAGCGATCCGCACCGACAACACCGAAAAGGCGTAGTACAAGACGCCCCAGCTCGTTATCTGCGTCAGGCACAGTGTGACGAGCGCCCAACGCAGTCCGCGTTCACTCGGTCCCATGGACTGCGCTCCTCTTTGGCTGGCCATAGCGCCGTGCGCCGACGGGGCCGCCACGGCCTGACCACGCCGGGTCGATTCGACGGTGTTCGACGGTTGCGCATCGGCACTGATGGATACGCAACCGTTCGAGCGCGCAATCTATTTGATCAGCAGCACGATGTCGCGCGGGTGGTGGCCGAGTCCGCCGCGTCGGAGGCCGCACCGGCGCAGCAGACGCCACCTTCGGCGGTGCCGCCTTCCGCATGCTGGGGACTGGTCCCGAAGGTGTCGGAATCGGTCAACACCGTGTAGACCTCCCACTTCTCCCCGCCCGGTCCGGTCACCCAGACCTTGTCTTGGGTGGCAAAGCAGCACGTCGTTCCGATCTCCTCGTCGGTGAACATGCCCTCGCCCTGCAAGCGGGCAATCTCCTGATGCACCGTCTCGCTTGACTGAACTTCCACCCCCAGGTGGTTGAGCGTGCCGCCCTTGCCGGGATTCTCCAACAGCACCAGCTTGAGCGGGGGTTCGGCGACGGCGAAATTGGCGTAGCCGGGCTTGCGTTTGGCCGGCTCGGTGTTGAACAGCGTGGAGTAGAACGTGATGGCCTCCTCGAGGTTGTCGACGTTGAGGGCAAGTTGGACACGGGACATCAGAACAGACCTCCATACCTGTAAGACATATATCGAAATAGTCGGACACCCTGAGCATGCCCACCTTTGTGATATATGTCAAACCACTGTGGCAGAATGGTTGAGTGCCGAGAACACTGCCCGTGGTCGATATCAGCGCGCCGGCATGCTGCCCACCGCTGGCCGCGGGGCCCATGAGCGATGACGACGCCCTGCGGGTTGCTCTACGCCTCAAGGCGCTGGCCGACCCCGCGCGAGTCAAGATCATGTCGTTGTTGTTCAACTCATCTGCCGGCGAGGAGAACACCGGCGAGCTCGCTGCGGTGTTGGGGCTTTCGGAGTCGACCGTCAGTCACCACCTGGGTCAACTTCGCAAGGCGGGACTGATTGAATCGGATCGCCGAGGCATGAGTGTCTATCACCGCCCCCATCGGGATGCCCTGCTCGCCTTGTGTGCGGTGCTCGATCCCAACTGCTGCAGCTGATTTCGCACCGTTCGTCTTGCGGCGCGACATCTAACAAGAAAATGCCGGGTTAGCCGCGTGGCTCGCTGAACGACCACCGTCCTGCCGGTGAACGACAACCGACGCGACCAACCATTCTCGGGTCAGGACTTGACCCGGCATAGATAGCTCAGTACTAATTGAGTCAATGAATATTGAGTTATCTGCGGATGCGGCGCGGCGGGTGCAGGTCCATGCGGCCCTGGCTGATCCTGGTCGGCTGGTGATCGTCGACCGGTTGATGCTCGCCGATGCCTCGCCGTCGGAGCTGCAAGCCGCGCTGTCGATGTCGTCAAGTTTGATCGCCCACCACCTGGGGGTCCTCGAAGGAGCGGGCATCGTGCGCCGCGTCCGTTCCGAAGGAGATCGCCGGCGTAGCTATCTGCAGTTGATCCCCGCCTCGCTAAATCTGCTGGTGCCCTCGAAGGCAGCAGATGCAGCCCGGGTGGTGTTTGTGTGCACCCAGAATTCGGCGCGCAGCCAGTTGGCGGTCGCGGTGTGGAATCGACGCAGCGCGCTACCGGCGACCTCGGCCGGGACGCATCCCGCCGCTGCAGTACACCCGAAAGCCCTGGCCGCAGCAGCGCGCCGCAAGCTGCCCATGAAGCCAGACGCCCCGCGCCACCTCGACGATGTGGTCAAGCCGACTGACGTGGTCATCGCCGTCTGCGACAACGCCCACGAAGAACTACCCCCCGACGGCAAGCGCCTGCACTGGTCGATCCCTGACCCCGTGCGCAGCGGCCGCGCCGGCGACTTCGACCGCGTCCTCGATGAGTTGACCATACGCATCGATCACCTGGCCCCCACCCTGCACGACCCCCACTAGCAACCGCACGCCACACCAGCTCTGTCCCAACCTCATTCGCGTACGGCTCCCTGCACCCACGACCGGAGGTACCAACGATGCGGACTCCATTCAGGCTGACTGCGGTGGCCCTGAGCGTGCTGACGGTCACGGCGCTGACGTCTTCGGCATGCGCCAAGGATAAGGTCGCTCCCAGCTACGCCACCGCGGTGAAAGTGCAATGCGGCGGCAAGCAGACGTTGAAGGCCAGTGGCTCGAGCGCCCAGGCCAATGCCATGACCCGATTCATCAAAGCCTACGAAAAGGCTTGCCCCGGGCAGACACTGGCCTACACCTCCAACGGCTCAGGTGCCGGGGTGCGTGAATTCTTGTCCGGCCAAACCGATCTGGGTGGTTCTGACTCCCCGCTGGCCGGAGACGAGTACGCCACGGCCAAGCAGCGGTGCGGCTCGGATGCCTGGAATCTGCCGGTGGTGTTCGGCCCCTTGGCGATCACATACAACCTCAACGTGGTGGACAGGCTCGTGCTGGACGCCCCGACCGTGGCCAAAATCTTCAACGGCCAGATCACCCGCTGGGACGACCCGGCGATCAAGGCGCTCAACGGCGAGGAGATGCCGCCCGAACCCATCCACGTGGTGTACCGCAGCGACGCCTCGGGCACCACCGACAATTTCCAGCGCTACCTCGACGCCGCCGCGGGCGCTGCCTGGGGCAAGGGCACCGGCAAGGTCTTCAACGGCGGGGTGGGCCAGGGCGCCCCGGGCAACGAGGGCACCTCAGCCATGGTCAAAGACACCGAGGGCGCGGTCAGCTATAACGAGTATTCGTTCGCCCAAGCCCAGCGGCTGTTCGGCGCCAGGATCGTGACCTCGGCCGGTCCGGACCCAGTCGCCATCAACAACGACACCGTCGCTAAGGCGATCGCCGGCACCACCATCACAGGCCAAGGCAACGACCTGGTACTGAACATGTCGGCGGTCTACAAGCCCACCCAGCCCGGCATCTACCCGATCATGCTGGCCACCTACGAACTGGTCTGCTCGAAATACGCTGACCCACAAACGGCCCCGGCAGTACGAGCGTTCCTGCAGTCCACCCTCGGGCCCGGCCAGGCCGACCTCGACGACTACGGATACTTCCCGTTGCCCAACCAGTTCCAGTCCAAAGTGCTCAGCGCCGTCAACGCCATCAGCTAAACCGCCACCCTCACCCCAGATCCAGTGGCGCAGCGCCGCACCACCAACGCAACACCCAGACCACATCAGGAGCCAACCCCCGCATGACAGCTCGCCATATCGTCGCTATCGGCGGCAGCGATGCCGGCATCAGCGCGGCACTACGCGCCCGTGAACTCGACCCCACCACCGAGGTCACCGTGGTCGTGGCCGACGCCTACCCCAACTTCTCCATCTGCGGCATCCCCTATTACGTATCCGGGGAAGTCACCCACTGGACCAACCTCGCCCATCGCAGCGCAGCCGACCTGGCCGCCACCGGCATGCGGGTGCTCACCGACACCCGCGCCACCGCCATCAATGTCGCACAACACACCCTCGACATCCTCGACTCGACCGGCACCCCGCAGCAGCTGTCCTACGACGCGCTGATCGTGGGCACCGGCGCCCTCAGCACCCGCCCACCCATCACCGGTCTTGCCGGCCCCGGCGCACTCGGCCCGGCCGACGGGGTGCACCTGCTGCACTCCATGGGCGACACCTTCGCCGTCATGAACTCCCTGCAACACCGCGACCCCGCCACCGCGATCATCGTCGGTGCCGGCTACATCGGCCTGGAAATGGCCGAAGCCCTCACCACCCGCGGCATCCAGGTCACCCAGATCGAAGCGCTGCCCGAGGTGCTGCCGACCGTCGACCCCGAGTTGGGCGCCCTCGTGCATACCGAACTCCAACGCAACGGTGTCGAGGTCCTCACCAGCACCGCCGTTTCCGCCATCACCCGCACCGACACCGGCGCCCTGACTGTCACCGCCACCCACGGCACCGAAACCATCTCGCGGACTGTTGATTTCGTCCTCGTCGTCGTGGGAGTGCGGCCCGACACCGAACTCGCCGCCGATGCCGGTGCCGAACTCGGCGTCAAGGGCGCCATCGTGGTCGACGATACGATGCGCACCAACCTGCCCGATGTCTTCGCCGCCGGTGACTGCGTGCACACCCACCACCGATTGCTTGGGATCACCTGGATACCTTTGGGCACCACCGCCCACAAGCAAGGCCGCGTGGCCGGCGAAAACGCGCTCGGCGGACACGCCCACTTCGCGGGCAGCCTGGGCACCCAGGTCGTCAAGGTCTTCGACCTCGTCGCCGCCCGCACCGGCCTGCGTGAACACGAAGCCGTGGCCGCCGACAAGGGCTGGACTCCCGTCACCAGCCAATCGAGTCCCGACGACCATAAGGCGTACTATCCGGGCGCCACCCCCATCCACATCCGCATCACCGGCGACCACCACAGCGGGCAGCTTCTCGGCGCCCAGCTGGTCGGGCACCGCAGCGCCGAAATCGCCAAACGCGTCGACACCTACGCCACCGCGCTCTTTCACGACATGACCGTCGAGCATCTCAGTGAGCTTGACCTGTCCTACACCCCACCGCTCGGATCACCCTGGGACGCCACCCAAATGGCGGCTCAAACATGGGTGCTCCGACATCAACCCGCCGCCCAAATTCAGCGCGATGCCCTCACAGTGGAGGATCGATGATCACCAAAACCTTCGTTCGCGCAAGCGCCTTGCTGCTCGTCGGCGCACTCGCCGGCTGCGGAAGCACCAGCAATGTCGGGCAAAACAGCACCCAGGCCGTGCAAGCCGGCCAAATCTGCGGTCAAAGCTCCGCGGGCAAGCCCGGCTACCCCCGTCCCATCAACAAACTCGACGGCGGCGCCAACACGCTGTCGGGCGCCGGATCCACCTTTGTGGCGCCCGTGATGTCAATTTGGACAAAGGACTACAGCACCTCCGACGGCGTACAGGTCGCCTACCAGTCCATCGGATCCGGCGGAGGAGTACAGCAGATCAGCGCGGCGACAGTCGATTTCGGCGCATCCGACACCCCGATGAAAGACAGCGAACTCGCCCTAGCGAAAGGGGGACCGATCCTGCACATCCCGCTGGTGCTCGGCGCGGTCGTCCCGGCATACAACATCAAGGGCATCGACAGCGGTGTGAAGTTCGACGGCGAGACCCTGGGCAAGATCTACGCCGGCAAGATCACCAAATGGAACGACGACGCCCTCAAGACCCTCAACCCTGGAACCAATCTGCCCGACGAGCCGATCGCGGTGGCGCACCGCTCCGACGGGTCGGGCACCACGGCGGTCTGGACTGACTACCTGACCAAGGAAAGCCCCACGTGGGCAGACACTTTGGGTGGACCGGCTAAGAGCTTCGGCAAGGAGGTCGCCTGGCCCGTGGGCATCGGCGGTAAGGGCAACGAAGGCGTGTCAGGCGTGGTCAATCAGACCGAGGGCGGCCTCGGCTACGTCGAGCTGGCCTACGCCATCCAGCAAAACCTCAAATACGGCCAGGTGAAAAACAAGGCCGGCAACTTCATCCAGGCCTGCACCGCCACCATCACCAAGGGCACCGACGGCATCACCTACCCCGACGATCTGCGCGTCAGTCTTACTGACGGCACCGACCCGAACGCCTACCCGATCACGGGAACCACTTATGGGTTGGTCTATGCCAACCAGACCGATGCCGCCAAAGGCAAAGCACTGGTCAACTTCTTCGCCTGGGTGTTATCCAGTGGCCAAGATGAAGTAGCCGCCGTCAACTACGCCCCGCTCGGAAAAGACTTGCAGCAGAAGGCCGCTGGCCAGCTCAAGAAGATCACCATTGCGGGTGCACCGGTAGGCTAGTAATGCGAGCGCGCACCACCGACAACGGTGCGGCGGTGGCCATGCCCCGGGCCTTCTCGCCGGGCGCTCCGGTCAAACGCCCATTCCATTTCTTTGCTCGACATCGCGGCGATGCGATGTTTCGATCGCTGACGGCCTGCGCCGCCGTCTTTATCGTGCTCACGCTCGCGGGCACCGCCCTCTACCTACTCCTTCGCGCGTGGCCGGCGCTGAGTCACTACGGTCTGGGGAGTTTTCTCACCTCAGACCGGTGGGCCCCCTCGGAGGCCACCGCCGCATCCACTCACCCCAACCCCTACGGCATCCTGCAGTTCATCATCGGAACGCTGATCACCTCAGCGATCGCGCTGCTCATCGCCGTCCCCATCTCCGTGGCACTAGCCCTCTACATCACCGATGTGGCGCCACAGCGACTGCGCCGAGCACTGTCATCACTGGTTGATCTGCTGGCGGCCATCCCCAGCGTCGTTTACGGCTTCTGGGGCGTGTTCGCGTTGCTACCCGCGATCACCCCCCTCGGTAACGCTCTGACGCGGCTATCGGTGATCCCGCTGCTCGGCGGCGTGTTCCGCGGACCGTTTTTCGGCTACTCGGTGTTCTCGGCCAGCGTGGTGCTGGCGATCATGGTGCTACCGATCGTGACCGCCATCTGCCGCGAGGTCTTCGCCACCGCCCCAGCGGCCGAAAAAGAAGCCGCGCTCGCACTCGGGGCCACCCGCTGGGAAATGCTGAGACTCGCAGTCCTACCGAGATCACGCGCCGGCATCACCGGCGCCGCCATCCTGGGCCTGGGCCGCGCGTTCGGTGAGACCATCGCGGTGACGATGTTGATCGGTAACAACGTTTTATCGATCGCCACAAGCATCTTCTCGCAAGGCGCCACCATGCCCAGCGTCATCGCCAACGAATTCACCGAAGCCAACCAGCCCTACCATCTCGATGCGCTGTTCGTCGTCGCGGCCGCGCTGCTCGTTGTTTCATTGCTGGTCAACGTCATTGGCAAGCGGGTCGTCAGCCGCGCAGGGGAACACATCGCATGACGCTTGCGACACGAGCACGCAGTATCAACACCACGTCCATCAGGCAGCGGCGCAAACTCACCAACTCGGCCATGACCGGCGTCCTGACGGCCACCATGGCTGCCACCATCGCCGTACTGGTGTGGGTGCTGGGCTATGTCGCCGCCGAGGGCCTGAAATTTCTGGGCCCCGAATTCCTCACTCAGACACCGCCAGGCAATCCCGCTCAGCCCGGCGGCGGATTCGCCAACGGCATTATCGGCAGCCTGATCATCGTGGGCATCGCCACCGCCCTGTCCATTCCCGTGGGCGTCGCCGCTGCCATCTACTTCGTCGAATACGGCGGTCGGCTCGCGCGATTTGCCCGCTTCGTCACCGACGTGATGGTCGGCATCCCCACCATCGTCACCGGCGCATTCATTTACGCAATCTGGGTGGTGCACTTCGGATTCTCCGGCATCGCCGGCGGAATCGCCCTGGCGCTCATCATGCTTCCGCTGATCATCCGATCAGTCGAAGAAATGCTGCGCCTGGTCCCGAACGAACTACGCGAAGCGTCACTTGCACTCGGGGTCACCCGAGCCCGCACCGTCATCTCGGTGGTCTTGCCCACAGCCAGCGCGGGAATCATCACCGGCATCATGCTCGCCGTCGCCCGGGCTATGGGAGAAACCGCGCCGCTGTTGCTCACCGCGCTAGGCAATGACCTGTTCACCGAACTCAACCCCGACAAACGTATGTCCACGCTGTCACTGCAGATCTTCGGCAACGCCATCACCGGTTTCAAAGCCGCGCAGGCCCGGGCCTGGGCCGGTGCACTGACACTCATCGTGATGGTCCTACTATTCACCCTGTCAGCCAGGCTGATGGCACGGCGTTCAGCAATCAGCCAAAGACACTAAAGCGTTTGCCCCCCAACGATTCCAGCTGTCGCGACCACGACCAGTTCGCCGGCATGCTGGGCGGAATCGGTGAACCCGCATTTTGACGGGGCTGCCTGGAACTATGCACACTCCAGTGATTGCGCGCACTGACTAGATAGATCGGGAAATCAACAGCATGATCAGCACCCGCTGTGCAACTGGCCTCTTCGGCGCGACATGAACGTCGTTGAGCTGGCCCACCGCGACGCACTGGCCGCGTTGTGTGCGGTCTTAGATCCCACCGGCTGCAGCGGCTGATGATTGATCCCTCGCTGCCGCGGGTCAGCATGACCGAACTACGCCGCCATTTCGGCCGGATCATCGGTGAAGTGGCCCAGGGACAGACCTTTGTCATCACCCGGCGCGGGCGCGAAGTCGCGGTGCTCGCCCCGGCCGAGGAGTACCGCCGCATGAGTGCACGCGGGTGAGCCTGGATCGTGACGGCGATGCTGACTGTTTTAGGTGAACCACGCGTCGGCGTGCGCGGTGGCGGCCAGCGTTGAGGCTTTCGATGCGAGCCTGGTTCCGATCTTCTCGGCGGCTCGCTGTGCGAGATCGCCCGGCCACTGATCAGGGTCGCGAAGGATCTCGCGGGCCAGCTCAAAGCTGAGCGCACCGAGTTTGATATCGCTGGCCCACCCGCCCAGAGGGAGTAGTGAGCGACTGTGTTTGAGCTGCTTGGCTTTCACCGTGGTGCGCGACCCGACCGTGCGCAGCAATGGCCGCATGTCACCCAATCCGGGTTGCAGTAACGACTCGAAGCCCGTTTCCAGCCGCCGATCGGCCCACTCGATGGTCGCTTCGGTCCCCACCACGTGGATCAGCCAGAGCAGCCGCGGGCTCACCTCGACTTGTTTGAGCCGCAGCGGCTCGGCAAAGACGAGTTCGCGGGCCACCGAAGACTTCGTGAACCATCCAAGCGAATATCTCACTGCGGCATAGTGTTTAGGCGAGAGTGCTGATACCACCTCGTTGAGACGTGGTGTCACATCAAGTACGGCTTGCGGACGTGCGATGCTCAACACCGAAAATACCCAGTGCCGTCGATCCAGGTCGGACTCGCACGACGAGAGCGACTGCTGCCACCACTGTGCGTCCTTGGTGTGCGATCGCGCGTCATGTTCCCATAAGGCCGCGCTCGCCAGCGTCGGTTCATCGGCTCCTGCGCGATCGGCCAACCTTTGCAGGTCCAGGTCGGCGGGAACGGTAGCGATCGCTTGTCGCAATACCCAGCCGTCACCCCAGGTCTGCGCGATTCTCTTCAGCCGGTTAAACCAGTCGGTGGCGGTGGCGTCGGAGAGTGGTTTCTCCGACAGGTAGTTCGATAACTCGGTAATCTCGCCGAGCAACGCATCACCGGTGTGGCCTCGCTGCCGAATCCGTGTTCGGCGTGCCCGCTGCTGTGCGGCGTCGGTGTGTGGTCGCAGTTGTGCTTTGGCCGCGCACTGCACCAAAGGCGCGACTGAGGTCAGCGGACTCGGGGTGATGGCATCTGCGGCGCCGTCGTTGATGTCGGTCTTGCAGAGCGAGATGATCTCGCCGTGACGTCCGTTGTAGCCCCCTTGGTGTAGCAGCGTGGCCAGCCACACCGTCTCAGGGCTCAGCGCTATCAATGTCGCTGCGAGCGTGTCGTTTTCCGGATCGCTCAGTTCCCGGAGAACGCCCAACTCGGCGGCGGTCTGTAACCACGCAAGCGTGGGCGCGGTCTGCGCCCACCACCACTGATGAAGGTCGTCGGTGGTGCCGTGTCGGCGCAGCAGCGCGGCGATGGCCGATCTCATCTCCAGCGATGCCTCCTGGCCAAGGCGTGCTTTGAGGTGTCGCACGGCCTGGGATTGTCCGGCTCGTTCGGAGAACTGTAGGTGCGGGCCGTTCGCATCGAGCAGGCCATCTGCGGCCAGGATCACCCCGGGGCCCTCCAACACGAAATTCACCACTTCTTGCATCGGTTCATCGGCTTGCCCGACGTAGGTTCGGTCATCGAGGAACTGCGCGGCCATCGAACGCAGCATGGGATGCAGCGCGAGATCGCCTGTCGCTGTGCTTAACTGGCGCAAGTTCTGGCGGATCCCACGCACTTCGACCTTGGAGAACATCCCCACGAAAAACCGGCAGACGTTGGACCAGTAGGGGCGTTGCAGCAGCGCATCCAGGCAGTCGTCGCGCGAATTACCGACCCCCTTCGGAGGGGCGTTCTGGAAAATGTAGAGCGCAGTGAAGTATTCGCGCAGCGACTGAACCTCGAACTGGAAGCGATCGGTTTCTCGTTCGACCAGACACAGCACTCGAGTGGAGATGGCCGAGAACAGTCGGTCGGCGAACTGCTGGCCGTACTCTTGGCCTTCAAGATGCTCGCGCAGCACCGTGCGGAGCTCGCTGCGTGAGATCGAGCCCGCGCCGGTGCCCTCTTCGGCCCTGGTCTGCAGATACCAGCCCAGGTAGGCATGGACACTGACGATGGTGTCGCGCTGATCAGCGAGCAAGGGTTCCTTCTCGGCTGTCTGCTCGCGATCCAGGAAGGTCTTCAGATACTCCGCGTAAAGCTCCGTGCGCTGCTGGGGAAGCAACTGGCGGCGATGCAGAAGGTGCAAAAGGATGGCCAGTTGCATTGGGTAGGAGGCCAATTCGCGGATGTGCGGTACATGCTGGTTGTCCATGAAGGTCGCCTGCAGTTTGTCGGTGGCCTCCTCATTCAGTCCGGCGACGGCCGACCACTTCCTCAGGTACTGAATACGCAGACCCTGGGAGAGCCGCTGCAAAGTGAACCGCGGGAAGTCGCGCGAGGACCACAGCCGCGACGTGGTCGCCCCCGGCCGCGTGGCGACAATGACGACCAGATCACGCGCGTCAACTTTCTGGCGCGCGTACATCTCGACGATCTGGTCGCCGACGTGCAAGCGTTGGTCGATGTTGGCGACCTCGTCGAGTCCGTCGAGGGCGATCAGCACGGGCTCGGTCGACACCAAGGTGGCCAGATCCTCCAGGGAGAACTCGTGCCCGCCGCTGCCCTTCTTCACCTCGGCCACGATGTATTGCTCGATGCTGCGCCAGGCTGGGCTGGCCGCGGGTTTGCCTTTCTTGTTCTTGGCGACGGGCGCCTTGGCGATCGCCCATTGGGCGTAGCGTCGCAGATCCAGTCGGATTGCCACCCGGGGCGTGCGTGTCACCTGCGCGAGCTGCTGGTCATCGCCGGCGTAGGAGCTCTTGTTCAGCATGCGAGATCGATGGAATTGGCAGACGTACTGCAGCAACGTGGACTTTCCTTGGCCAGGCCCGCCGACCAGCAGCGCGTTGCCGCGCCAGTCGGGATGCAGCAGCGCCTGAGCAGCTCCGGCCACAACCTTCCCGCCGGCCCCCGCTAGTGCCTCCGCGTCGCCGGGATGCTCAGCGGCGATTCGCTCGATGACCTCGGCGATGGCCGTGTCCGGTGAACAGGCGAACGGAACGTCGACGAACATTGCATCAACACTGGGACCGTGCAGGTCGACCTGCTCAAACAGCACCCGGTCGTCGATCTCGTACTGGTTGCCGACGTAGAGTCGAACGGTCGAAGTGATGCGGTCCTTGCGTCCTTGGTGTTCCTCATGCCGGCGCTTCATCGTGACCAAGGTCTCAGCGTCGTAGGCGTCGCCGTCGTGGGCGTCGATCAAGCTGTGATGCGTCGGACACAACAACATCAAGTTCTCGTACTTATCGATGTCAGCGCGGGGATAATCGGGGTCATAGCGTGGGCCCCCAGAGCTCCCGGACCGGATATGTGCCTCCTCGCCGACGACGACCGCGAACCCGTCACCGGTTCGCGCGTCCACTTCATCGGCCGTTAATGACTGCCAGCACGTCGCGAACGAGCACAGGTTGTGGGCACGACCCCACAGCAGCTTGCGCGCCTGTGCGCTGATCGTCACGAGACCTCGCTGTCGGCATCGAACGGAAAACCGCTCTTATCCTCTCAGAAGCCTCGACACACTCCGACCAGATCACCACCGCGCGTCGCGTCGCTGACCTCGCGTTCCGCCGCGCCGGTCACTGTGGCCATCGCTGAGAAGAGCAAGTTCCCAGCGCACCAAATCGATGGCGGTGATCACCGCCGGATCGTCGGGATCCAGACCTTCTTCGCGCAATGCGATGCGTTCGATGTCGTCCATATGGGTATGGACGGTCATCCACCCAATCCGGTTCCAGCGATATTGGCTACCGTGACCGTGGTGGAGGCCATGCGCTGGCTGTCGTCGGTCTGTCGCACCGTTCAGGTAGTCTGAGCGACAGTGCCACCCACCAAGGTGGCGACAGGTGAATAAAAACAACAACACACAGATCACCGTTTTCTACGGAGACCAGCCCGCCCACGCCCATGAGCGTCGAGCTATCAACGTGGTGCGGAACGAACTTGCTCGCCGCAACATGCCGGCCACCCTGCTCGTCAACTTCGCGGTCGCTCGCGGAGCCCGCCAGATTGATCTGCTGATCGTCTCCGACCAGCGGTGCATGAATGTCGAACTCAAGCACGTCGACCCCACCTTGCCGCTGATTGCCACTCCCAACGGCCCGTGGCGCCAGCGCCTCCCTGAGGGCGCAGAGCGCATGGTGGCCGATCACGGCTACTACGAGCAGGCTCTCCAGGAAACCTACGGTGTCGCCGACGTCCTGGCTGATCTCAACCGCAAAGGCGTGGTCCCCGGTCCAACTGGTAAAGGTTTCGCCAGGCACATCGACACCGTGGTGTGCTGCGACCCGCACATTCCCGCGGGCTCGACGCTGAACCGACACGCCTACGTCAGCGTCGTCGGACTCGATACCCTCGTCGACCGACTCGCCCAGCCCGGGCCGGGACTCCCACACTGGGACCGCCGACACTGGGACGAGGTAATCCGCCATCTCGGCCTCTACCCCGAGGGCGAGGACACGACGGAGGCGTTGCGTCGCCGCGCCGACGCTGCAGCTGTCGAGGACTACCGGCGCAGGTTCCGGGAGTTCACCGCAGCGAACCTTCCACCGCTCGTTGCGGCCGCCGCGCTAATCGACTCAGCGCCAGTCACTGTGAACGCCGACACCATGGCGGATCACCTTGTCGGCCGGCAGCACCGGATCCAGCTGGCAGCCGAAAGCGGCCAGGGCAAAACGCATCTGGCCAAACACGCCGCGCTGACTCTGACCGATCGCGGCCAGATGGTGGTCTGGATCGATGCCGACGATTACAGGAAAGGCCACCTCATCCAGTCGTTACGTCGCGCGGTCAGCCCGTTCAGCACACACGAGGCCCACTCACTGCTGGCGAAAGCCGCTGAAGGCGGATCCGGGATCACCTTCGTCATCGACGCATTGGAGAAATGCCCCCACCGTGAAAAGCTGCTCGAACAGCTCCACGCGCTCCAAAACCAATATCCCGCAGCGCTTTTGGTCACCACCACCAACGCTTCTATGCCCCAACTCGCCGCCACATGCAACGTGCATTTGCAGGCGCCGACCGGCGTCGAACGTGGGCGCATCGCCACCACCTATGGAACATCCGACCGCGTGGCCGAATCCGAGGAGTACAGGACCCGCTACGACATCACCCTGGCGGCACAAGTCATCGCAGATCTGCCCGCTGGCCGGGACAGCAACACCGAGGTCCTCGATGACTACATCCGTCGGCGCACCCCCAGCGAAGCCGTCCGAGCCGGGCTGCGATGCCTTGCCCAGGCCATGAACGCCGGCGTGCGCACCGCACTTCCGATCGCGGAGGTGATGACCACGCTGCGCCGCTGCGAAGCACTCGCCACCACCCCGTCGGCAATCGACGACACCCTGGCTTCGCCGCTGATCCGGGTCTACCAAGCTCGGCTGCGCTTTGACCATGAGAAGCTGGCGCGCTTCCTCACCGCCGAGCATCTGGTGTTGACCGCCCACGACGGCGCCGAGCTGGCCCAGCTGCTCACCCAGCCGGCGCACCGGGATCTTCGCGACCACGCACTCATGCTGGAGAGCGACCCCGTCCGCCGCTACGACACCATCCGCCAGCTCGCCGACCCCACGCTGATCGCCTCCGCCGCAATGGGATCGTTCGGAATCCCCACCGCCAAGCAGGCCCAGGCAGACATCACCGAATTGCTCGTCCAGGCGGCCGCTGCCGCACCACATTCCACGTTCACGGCCAAAGATCCGCAAGCCGCATCGCTCGATGGCACCTGGCATCACCTGCGGCAATGGACGCCGATCGAGGAGTCGTTGCTGCTCGCCGCGGGACGGTGTGCCTACCACGGCATGTTTCTGCCCGAGATCGGCGCATTGATGGACGCGACCGACACCGTGATGCGCACTGCGATGCGCGACCTTCACGGGGCGGGCAGCCGGATGGCGATCAGCACCGTCGTTGCATGTACGTTCGGCCCGTTCGGTCAGAAGAGCACCCCCGCGGCCGGACTGGTGACTCAGGGCGCCCAAGACGCCCGTAATTTCGGCGACCGCGCGGCCACGACCATACCTACTGCCACCCCGACGTGGACACCCAACCCGCGATGCCTCGGCCGGCTCTATTTGGCAGCACTGCTCAGTCATCCGATCCGCCACGACATCGACGCGCAGCATCTGCCTGACCTCGTCAAGACCGGCCTGGCGGTCGGCGGCTATCACCTTCGGCTGAAGTTATTGGAGTCTGCCATGTACGGCAGTAGTGTGCTGAAATCCGATACGCGCCAACGCATGGTCGACGTGCTGAGCGGCTACGACAACGACCTAGGCGACTGGGGTACCAGCTCGACGCTAATCGACGCACTCGCCAGCTACGACCAGATCACCCCCGTGACGTCGCTGGAAGGAATCCAACGCGAGATCGCCGACGCTCTAAGCGACGTCGACCATCCCGATCACCAGACACTGGCCCAGGGAATCGTGGCCAGCATGTTCGAAGACGAACGCGTGCTCGGCCCCTACAGCGAAGCTATTGACTCATTGCCCGACAACCAGCGGCTGACCCTGTACGCGATGTCGGTGATGCCCTCCGACTGCAGCTTCGGAACCCCTTGGGCGGTAAAACAACTCGCCGAGGGCGCCGACGGCGCCGACGACCTCGTAGTACGCGCATTGGCTCGTTACGCCGGACCACTACCTCGCGAGACCTTCAGTCACTCCGAGGCGGTGGCTGCACACCTCAATGGTCTATCCGGCTGGGCCAAGATTTCCGCCACGTTGCCACCTGTAGACGAATCGGCCGACGAGGTCGCAGTCGCATGGAGACTGGTCGATGAACTGTTACTGCACCTGTTCCGTGGCGACATGGTCGAACAGGCAGCAGGTATCTGGCACCGGCTCTCACACGAAACGCCCGGCTCGACCGTCACCATCCTCCGCGACCTCTATCGCGCTAACAGCGAACTGCTCAGCGGCGACCAGAATTCCACGGTCAATCCGCACCGCGCGCTGGTGGCCGCCTATCCCGACCAGATTCGCGAACTGCTGCAGTGGGCCCTGACCCACCGCGACGACCTACCAGGAGGGCGAGAGAAGTGGCATCCCATGGGCGGCACCAGCGGTTACGCCGTGCGGATGCTCGGAGTGGTGGGTACGACCACCACCGCAGACCTGTTGCGCCACCACTACGTTCACGACCCAGAACTTGGCCGCGACGCTATCGAGGCCGTCCACGCGATCGATGCGCGCACTCAACAGTGAGGACCTGTGGCCGTCTAAGCAACTGTGCGGCAAGCGATTACAGTCGTTGGTTGCCGATCATCAGAAAGGTGGCTCATCGGTGGTCGTCCACGGATTGATTGTCGGCGGGACTGCTGCCGCCGGCAGGGGCAGGTTGGCGACGACGTAGAGGTTAAGGATGTCGTCGCGGTCGATGAACATGAGTTGGCTGCGTTTGGATGCGTCCAGCGCGTTACCGATCCAGGCGCGTGCGGCTTTGGTGATCTCGCCACCAGCGACGATGAACGCGTGGTCGACCAGAACTCGCTTGTTGTGTTCGGGATCAAAGATCTCGTGGGCCAGCATCATCAGCACCTGGTTGTGGATCTCGGCGATATTGGCGTTGCCGGTCTTTGTGACACCCGAAGCATCGAGTTTGCCTTTCTTGGCTTGGATGCCGAAGTAGAGCTGGTGCTGGGTGGGCAAGGTGTACCGCATCCAAATGTCTTTGCCGTATTCGAGTGCCTTGTCCTTGTGGCCGGCGGCAGTGATGCGATGAAATCCCAACTGCCGGAACAGCGGCAGCAGCACCTCTTCGATCAGTTGGTCCTCGCTGCAGGTGTCGAGGTAGGCGGCCAGATTGGTACGCCGCTCGGTTTCGGCCGGGGTTAGGGGGCGGTGCGGGTTGACCTGCAGCACTGTGACTGTGTCGCTGCCAAGATGACGCAAATAGCAGTGCCGGTCCTCGCCGTAGAACGCCTCGAACCCTTCGCGGGTGAGCACGCTGTTGAGTTGGGCAAGGGCGCCCGGTCGTTCGGCGCCTTCGTTGAGGGCCTCGCGCGGGTCCATCAGGTGATCGATGAGACGACAGAACACTTCCGGTGGATGTGGGGGACCTTCGTGGGGTTCGTTGAGCATCGACTCGAGGACATCGGCGACCCACCAGTTGCGGGTGGTCTTACCGTCGTGAGTCCACTCGGTGTCCATGTCGGCGAAGAATTCGGTGATGTAGTAACTCGACCGATAGGGGAAGTACTTGGGCTGCTCGTCTGGGCCGGGCACATCGGCGCCGGTGTTGCCGCAGATGAGGTCGGCCAGATCGAGCGTATTGCGGCGTTTGAATTTCAACGAGATTCCCTGCTGTGACGGTGGTTGTGATCGCGCTGGTGCGACCTCGACGATGCCGAGGTGGTGAATCTGGCCGTCCGGGGTGGCCAGAACGGCCCTCCAAATCGTATGCACTTCATGGACACATATTCGCGTTATCTTGACTGTCGCATTGCTCAGCTTCGGACCTCACGAGATCATCGCCGACGAATTCGCCGACCTCCCCGGCGCCGAGCAGGTCATCATCTTCGGATCCTGGGCAGCCCGCTACGCCGGCCAGCCCGGACCCCCGCCCGACGACATCGACGTTTTAGTCATCGGCGACGCCAGTCGGCAGCAGGTCTTCGACGCCGCCGATCGCGCCGAGCGCCGCCTTGGCAGGCCCGTCAATCCCGAGCAGACCAAACCCGCCCGATGGGAAGACCCACGTGACTCGAGCTTGCTGATCGAGGTCGAGCAACGCCCCTTCCTCACGGCGTACTCCCGGGCGAATCGATGAGCGGCGGGATCCAACGGGCGCGGCACCATCGCGTTGCCGCGCTAACGGGCCATCTACCGTGCTGCGCGACCCGATCGTGCGAAGCAGCTGCTGCGTGTCACCCAGGCCGCGTTGCGGTAACGACTCGAAGACCGTTTCCAGCTTCTGATCTGCCCACGCGATGGTTGCCTCGGTTCCCACCGCTCGTATCGCTCGCGGGCGAGATCGGACCGTACGGACAAGGCGGGCCGGCGAGCGCAGTCGTGCGTCAACTGTGGCCTCAAGTGACCTCGTGCTGGGTAGGCTGCCTGCTCGGAGGGCCTATGTATATCGAGCGGCTGCAGCTTAGTAATTTTCGCTGCTTCGGTCCCGCGGGTGCAGCGGTCAATTTGGATCCGCGACTGACTGCTCTCATTGGCGGAAATGGCGCGGGCAAGACCGCGGTATGCGAAGCGCTTCTTCGGATGTTCGGCACTCAAGAGCAGCGCCGCGTGCAACTCGATGATTTTCATGTATCCAGTGCAGAAACGGAGCCGCCCTCGGCCCGATCGCTTCAGGTGGAAGTGATACTGGCTTTTCCCGAGCTGGAGAACGTCGACGAAGACGACCCGGAATCTCTAGCTGCAGCCGATAGCGTGCCAGAGTTCTTTCAGCAGATGGCGGCAACAGAAGATGGCCACCTTAAGTGCCGATTTGTGCTTAGGGCGACCTGGATCGATGACGGGTCAGTTGATGGAAATATCGGAGAAGAGCGCCGTGTCGTCCACACGTTCGACGAGGACTACGGCGATCGTTGGTCATCGTTTCGTGAGGTCGACCGAAATCGCATTCAGATGCTCTACCTTCCCGCAGCGCGCGACGGCGCTCGCCAGTTGGCTGCGTTTATGCGCGGACGCCTGTGGCGAGCTAGCCGTTGGTCAAGCGACCTCAGCGAGCACCTCGCAGGTGCCGCCGATGACTTACTTGAGAAGTTTCAGTCCGAAAGTGTGGTGACCGCGATTTCACAAGCCCTCAGCAAGCGGTGGCAACAATTGCACCACGCCGATACCGAGGCTCGGCCATCGTTCGAGCCGCTTCAGAGAAACGTCGGCGAACTATTTCGCAACGTTGCGCTGCTATTTGAGCCGTCACCGACCGGGCGGAAGCGGGCTGCCACAGCATTGAGTGACGGTCAACGTTCCCTCCTCCACCTCGCGCTGTCCGCGGCCACGCTGGATCTCGAGAGCGACTTTGTTGCCGGGAAGCTATCGGACCAGTTCGAGCTCTCGCTATCGAGCTTGCCGGCTTTGACACTCTTGGCTCTCGAAGAGCCCGAGAATCACCTCTCGCCATTTTTCTTGTCGCGGGTAGTTGCCCAGCTGACCGAGCTTGCGGAACAGACGCCGACTCAATCGATTTTGGCGAGCCATTCGGCGAGCGCGTTGGCGCGGGTCGAGCCGGACCAAGTGCGTCACATCTGTCATGACCGCGTGACCGCAACGAGTTCCATTACCCCAATTGAGTTGCCTGCCGACGTCACTGAAGCCAGCAAGTACATCCGCGAGGCGGTGCGCGCGCACCCCGAACTCTACTTCTCGCGCTATGTTGTGTTGTGCGAGGGTGACTCCGAGGAACTGGTTATCCCGCTCCTTGCGCAAGCCAGGGGCGTGCCGATTGACCGTTCGTTCGTCGCAGTCGTTCCGCTGGGCGGACGTCATACCAACTACTTTTGGCAGCTCTTGTCCAGCCTCAACGTGCCGTATGCCACGCTCCTCGATCTGGACTGGGGACGCGATGGCGGTGGTGTCGGAAGGATCAAGACCGTATGCCAAGAGCTCCTCAAGCTAGGCGAGGATCCTTTCGCTGACATACAAGGCTACGCACAGATCGAAGATCTTGAAGCTGATCTCGACTACAACGAACTCATCGCGTGGACAGAGCACCTGCGCCGCTTCAACGTCTTCTTCTCCGAACCGCTCGACCTGGATATGTCCCTGCTTGAGACGTATTTCGATTATTACTCGGCAGATTTGGACGAGGGGGCGAAGGGGCCAGACTTCGATTCCGATCCTACGCCCGCGGTGTTAGGACGTGCCGATCCCGTTATCGACTACTGGAAAGCGCCGGAGCGCAAGCAGTATCTCTCGTGGTATCGGTACCTCTTTGCCAACAAGTCTAAGCCAGCAAGTCATCTCAGAGCTCTGACCACAGTTCCAACGGACAAGCTTGCCCAGCCGCCTACCGTACTGGCCGACCTTATCGACACAATCGAAAAGGAAGTAGGGCTAGGATGAGCTTAGTAGCACCAGATAGCTGGCGCCCCAGCGGGATTGATGATCTTGAGCCCGCGGCGTGGCAAGCTCTAAGGGACGACAGATCAACATGCGTGACGGCTGGACCAGGCGCCGGCAAAAGCGAGTTCCTTGCTCAGCGAGCAAGTTACCTGTTACTAACCGGTCTATGTCCAGCGCCGCGGCGCATACTCGCCATATCATTCAAACGCGACGCAGCCTCCAACCTCGAACGTAGAGTAGGACTTAGGGCGCCTGAACATGCCCACCGCTTTACGTCGATGACGTTTGACGCGTTTACAAAGCACATCGTGGACCGGTTCGGCACCCTGCTGCCCGGACGCTGGAAAATGGCTGGTGACTACAAGATCCAGTTCAGTAGCGATAGGCAAGTCGAAGATGTGTTGACGGAAGCATCGGCCAACGCTCCCGCAGGACTGAAAACGGCAATCGACGCCATTCCGCGCGGCACCTTCATGACGTCGATCCTGGGCACATACGCTCTCCCGATTAAGCCGGTCAGCCCGCCCAAAGCAGTCGACTACGCCGTCGAAGAGTGGTGGCGCAGAAGCTATCTGGAGCTGCCAACCCCCGTCGTGGAGTTTGTCATGTTGAATCGATTGGCAGAGTTGATTATACGGACCAGCCCACAGCTACAACGGGCGATTAACCTCACATACCCATATGTATTCGTGGACGAATTTCAGGACACAACTTTCGCGCAATACACCTTCCTAAGGTCACTATTTCGCCGAACTGCCACCGTCACGGCCGTGGGTGACCGCAAGCAACGCATCATGGGTTGGGCTGGCGCGCTGACTGACGCCTTCTCAGAGTTTCAGCGTGACTTTGCGGCCGCTCCCTACGCCTTGCGGTGGAACTTCCGCTCGACGGAGGCGCTCGTTAATCTTCAGCACCGGTTCGCTCGACTCCTGGATTCAAACGCGACTACTGCAGCAGCGCAAGCGATCTCGGACATAGACGGCGAAGCTGCAACGATGTGGTCGTTCGGTACTGCACGGTTAGAGGCCCGCACGATAGCCGCTTACATTGCCGCCGATACTGAATCGACGGGCCGATCACCCGCAGACTACGCACTCATCGCGCGTCAAAGAGTGGCTGATTTCGAGCCCGAGTTCCGTGACGCTCTAAGCGAGTACGACATCGTGGTCCGAAATGATGACGCCTCAGTCGGAAAGATGAAGCTTCAGGACCTACTGAAGGACAACTTGGCTCAGCTACTACTCGGAGTTCTCAAGCTCGCCGCGACTTCGCGCGGTGAAGAGGGTAGCCCCCAGGCTTGGGCCGGAGTCTCCTCCTCGATAGCCAATCTGCGGAGTGGCGACGACCAGAGCGTTTTCGGCTCGGTCAGGACCGATGATGAACTTGCAGCACGCCTCCGCATTGTGCGTCAGTGGATGCGCGACCATGCATGCAACCAAGACGCAGTGGACGCGGTAGTCGACCTGGTAACAGAAATGATTTCTGTCATCACCGACGGTCGGATTTACAACCTCGCCGACACAGCGGACGATTTTCAGGTCCGACAAGATGCTTTTCGCATGCGGCTTAAGACAGCATGTGCCGACGCTGGTTCCTGGCGTGCTGCTGTGACCGCTTATGAAGCACGAGATGCAGTTCCACTCTTAACAATTCATCGAAGCAAAGGACTCGAATACCACACTGTATTTTTCTTGGGTTTAGATGATGACCAGTGGTGGGCGCACCAACGAGATCTCGAAGCGTCCATCGCCACATTCTTCGTAGGGCTATCGCGTGCTGCGCAACGAGTGGTCTTCACTCAGTGCGATACACGCGGTGGCCGACGCAACATCGCCGACCTCTACGAAATACTTGATCAGGCGGGTGTTCCGGTGACCAGATTCGGCTAGACGGCCCGCATCAACCAGTCCGTTCCTTTACATGCTCAACCATCAAGTGCGACTGAGGAATTGGCTATCTCACCGTCAGACAGCCGACATAAAATTATGAGTTGTACGACTAGGGCAGCCGGGAAGGAGGGGAATGAAAATCGAGTTTATCGCGGCGGCGATGATGGCTACGACGATTTGGTGTGTGCCGGTGTCGAATGCCATTACCGCCGAGGAGGCGTGCAGGACTACGTACAATTGGCCCATCCCGATGCCAGCATTGACAGGCTGGTCAATGGAGTACACCATGACGGACTCGACTACCTCGTGCTTCACCAACATCTCGGCCATTGCGCCTGATGGTCACGACGTCATGAACGACACCATCAAAGCCCCTATCCCGTTCGGGTGGTGGAAGATCGCGACTCAGTCACCACCGGCAGGGACGAAGGTCCAGATGGACCAGCAGATCAAGTTGACCGTCGTGGAAGACCAGAACGCGCCCGGGCAATGATCAACGGACCGGAATCAAGACGAAGCCGTCCACAGCAAGTGTTGAATTTCAAAAGCGACCAGGTCACCGAAGGCCACCGAACCTATCCGGCAGCATATTGAACGTGGGTTGCGGCCGGGTGCGTGCCGTGGCAACCGGACCTCGTATCACCAAACACTGCGCGTTCCTGCGGTCGATTCGTTGAGACAACTTGACGTCCGTACATAATGCCGGCAGAACGTCGTCCCGCCACCCTATGTTGGACACGATCCGCCACCGCTATGGACTGGTCACCGTCCGCTGCAGCCCCCGTTGGATACCGGCGGCCCAACAGGTTTCTACCCGCTCGGCGGTAAGACGTGGGCCGACGACAATGCACCACCGTTCGCGCATGTCGAGGAGCAGTACCGAGTCCGTATCAATGGTGCGGACTACACGCCCTATACACGTGTGGTCGACGGGCATCAAGAGCAATGGGTCCAATACACCTATGAGGCTCAACGGTTTACGCAAATCCCGATTGGCGGATCGATTTGGGCGCCACAGGGCCCGAACGAAATTACGGGAGAACTCGGCGGCATCAAGACCGGTGGGCTCGCTGGGATTAACCCTCCACCGAGTATTGGTCCGTGGCGCCCGATCACGCTTCCACAGATCGCCTCACTATCAGCTGCTAATCCCACGGTGCAGTACTACATCCCCGACGGCTGCGGCGGTCAATTCACGTTCACCAACGGCACCGCCACCGGCGGGCACTCAGGGCTCCCACCCATAATCCCAAGCATCATTAGAGGATAAGCCGCGGGCCAGATGAAGCTGGCGGTACGCGAATCGGCTGCAGAGGTTGCTGGGTCGGCTGGGCGCCACTCGTTGGCGATGACAACGACGTCCGGCCGCCGCACCGATAAATGCCGCGCCGGAGGATAACGTGGCACCGACCGCAAACCCCGGATCGCCCCAAAGGAGATATGCGTGGTCACTGACTTCCGCGCACAAGAGTTGGAACAACTGGTCGCGGTGTGCAAACAGGACCTCGGGTCCTCAGCAGACTGGATCGCACCGCCAGGATACCCAAACAGCTTGGCGCTGTGCATCATTGACGCAGTGTTCTCCATCAACGCAACTTACGGCGGCGTCGCGAACGTCATCACCCAATATCGACGCCACCGTGCCGAACAGAACGGCGACGCTGATACCGATGGTGTGATCGAACTACTGGGAACCTTTGAGTGGTCCAACGGCCCCTAGGGCTGGGCGGATAAGGTCGAAAATCATTGGCGCACTTCAACACGAAGCGGCATCCTCAAGTCCGAGGCGGTCCGTCAAGAAGCCCACGTGCTTGCCAACCACCGCGTGTGGCACGTCGCCGATCTACATGCCGCTGCCGTCGAGAATCGTCTGGACCTCCTCGCGCGCGACTGGCTGGCCGTGACCGGGCAGGGCTCGGGTATCTCTGGAGTTACGTCTCCATTCTCGCCCGCCCGCATCAGCACCTCGGCGCGTCCGCAGAGCTCGCTGACCGCTACTCGGACGTGGTTGTCGGGGTAAAACCCGATCGGATGGTCAAACGCTTCGTCGCACGTGCTATCGGCGTGCACGAACACCAGCTGGCCAACCGCAAGGCAGGAAGCCTCGTCAAGGCGGCGGCCGAGGCGATCGGCTGCGATGTGTACGGGCTCGACCACGCAATCTGGCGGCACACCTCTGGACGGCCCCATCAGCAGGAATGACTTCCTTCGCCCAATATGCCCTGCGTGGTAGACGCAAATATATCCGCCACATATAGTCCGGCCCATGACGTGGGATCGCGTGCGGCAGAGGACCTCCTGGTACAACATGCGCCTGTCGGTAGACTACGTAAGCGATCGTCTAGACGCCACACCCCAATCGATTCGGCAAGACGTCGCCGCAGGCGGTGCAGAAGGCTTTCCAGCCCCAGATCTGGAACTTGATCGCAAGAACTACTGGCGACCTGCCACCCTCTACGACTTCATCGACGCCTCGCGTCCTCACTTTCGGACACGGATACCACGGCTCTATCCGCTGCCGTCATCGTTTCGTCACGCGCCGGCCGCGTTCCTCGGGGCCGAGCCCTTCGAAGTAGGAAAAGGTACCTGGTGCAACCAGGGCGTCTTGCACTTCTGGCAACCCGCCGACGACCGTGGTCGTGTCATCGTCGCCTACCCAGACCAGACCTGGAGCGTCGATGTCGCCCGCGACCTCGCTGCGTTAATCGCAGGCCAGCACACGGACGTCTCCACGGTCGTCGTGGTCACCGACAGCGAAAGCCGCACACCCGACCCCGAACACCCCGACCGAAACGACCCACGGAGCCATCGAGGCATCGGGGTCTGGGACAGCCTCGGACAATCTGGCGACGGCCCGGAGAGCGTTGGGCGAGAATACTTCTCGTGGTCGGATCTCGCCTACCTTCTGCGCACCGACGTGCCGTACTGGCCGTCCGGGCTCCTCGACATGGACGCCATGGCCGCCTGGCGGCCCGGCGAGGTCCGAAAAATCGCCCCCCGCTACCAGACGCAGTACCAGATCAAGAATTTTTCCGCAGCCCTCGTCGATGCCTGTAAAGACGATTCCGTTCTGCTGCGGCTCCTCGGCCGCGCGTGCCGCATCATCAATTACGCGACCGCTCAAAACCTGCAGCTGACTCCACTGTCTGTGACCACCATGACCAGTGAAACCGGCCTGTTGGTGGCCGGCGTGCCCGATATCGACCCAGTCGCCCCCGACCCGCTAACCGACGAGGAGCGCGCCGAACTCCTACATCTGCCCGCCAACCCTCGCTACGCAGAATCGGCACTGTTTATCGGATCGCTCGGCGATGGATCCTGGGGGTACTGGGGGCTGTGGCAGCCCATCTTGGGTTGCGTGACCACCATCGATCGCAACCAACTCGGGCCCCTAGCCCAACGATGGCATGAGCGCCTCCGTCCGCTGACCGCCCTGCGGCGAACCGACGAACTCGGCTTCACCTCGATCTACTCGACAATCGATCAAGGCCCCGATAGATACAGCCCTCGCCAGTGCTTGCACGACCCCCTGCAGCCCGATTCCTGGATCGTCGAAACCCCGACAAGGATCTATGCGACTACTGGTTCCCAACTTCGGCACGCAACCGGACGGCTGAAAAGCATCGAAATCGGTGTGACACCAGGTCAATTCAAGGACAGCTACCCGGCTTTCGTTGCGGACGAAAACAGCACATCGTGGATCATGCCCACGCCCCATGGCAAGGCTGAACCTTACCCGCTGGGATACGACGGATCGGGCGCGAGAGGCATGGCCATCGCGGTCCGAGAGCTCTGCGCCGACATCAACACACTCCTTTCCGGTAACGACCAATTCGCCTTCACCGACGACTGGGAAGAACCCTGCCCACTGCGCGACACGTTCATCGACCTGAATGCTCCACTAACGCTGCACCGCAACGATATCGACCGCTTACTGAACCTAGTGCCCTAGAACTCGACCACAACTTAGAAGTAGGCCGTGCTGACCGCGGGCTCCTCGTCTCCGACATGCCACCGGTGTAGCACATGTGCTACAGTAGATTGTGTGGAAGTAGTTGGCTTGCGTGAGCTGCGGCAGAACGCGTCCGAACTCGTCCGCCGGGCCGAGGAGGGCGAGGAGATCACGATCACCGTGGCGGGTCGCCCGGGGGCCCGGCTCGTTCCTGCGGCGCCTCGTACCTGGCGGCGGTGGACGGACGTGGCCGACCTGTTCGCTGGGCCACCTGATCCCGCCTGGAACGCCGACCGTGAGGCCATCGACCACGAGATACATGATCCGTGGGCCAAGCAATGAGGGCGATCCTCGACACCAGCGTGGTGATCGCGTCCGATGTCGAACCCCTGGTCGGAGAGTTGGCTGTTAGCGCAATCACGTTGGCAGAACTGCACTTCGGGGTCCTGGTCGCCAAAGATCAGCAGGTGCGGGCCGAGAGGCTGCGGCGGTTGCTGGTCGTTGAGCGTAAGTTCGACGCGCTGCCCGTGGAT
>NZ_JCALDG010000035.1:0-39315 GCF_059812735.1 Mycobacterium sp. NGS40 | reverse complement strand
CGTGCCGCCCTCGTGGGTGTTGATCGTATTGGCAAAGGTGTGCACCGACTCGGAATAGCCCTCGTTCCACTGCATCGCCACTTCTACTTGACGCCCCGGTTCTCCTCCGGAGAATTCGATGATGCTCTGCTGAATCGGGACTTTGGTGCGGTTGATATGGGTGATGTAGTCGACCAGGCCGCCCGGATAGTGAAATCTACGCGTGTGTGCTGAGTCGGTCTCGATCGCGCTGGACCGTTGGTCCGTCAATGTCAGCATTAGCCCCTTATTGAGGAAGGCCATTTCTTGTAATCGTCGGGCCACCGTTTCGGCACTGTAGAGCGTGGTCTCGAAAATCTCGGGGTCGGCCCAGAACCGCACTGTGGTACCGGTCTGCGCTGTCACCACTCCACGGGTCAAGGTGCCGGGAACGGAATGGTCGTAATGTTGCGACCATCGGTAACCGTCGCGGCAGATCTCGACCTCGAGCCGAGTGGATAGAGCGTTGACGACGGAGACCCCGACACCGTGTAGTCCACCGGAAACGCTGTAAGAGTCCGAGTCGAACTTGCCGCCCGCGTGCAACTGGGTCATCACCACGTCGACGGTTGGGATTCCGGTCG
The DNA here is from genome assembly GCF_059812735.1 of Mycobacterium sp. NGS40. NCBI lineage: Bacteria > Bacillati > Actinomycetota > Actinomycetes > Mycobacteriales > Mycobacteriaceae > Mycobacterium > Mycobacterium sp. NGS40. The sequence goes on along the minus strand of NZ_JCALDG010000035.1, from coordinate 38,713 downwards.
CGTGCATCTCGACCGGAATCCCACGCCCGTCATCGGTCACCTCGACACCGCCGTCGGGTCGCAGCGTGACCTCGACGCGCCGGGCATGGCCCGCCATGGCTTCGTCGACGCCGTTGTCGACGACCTCCCAGATCAGGTGGTGCAGGCCTCGTTCGCCGGTGGAACCGATGTACATTCCCGGCCTCTTGCGAACGACATCAAGGCCTTCCAGAATCGTGATCGATTCCGCACCATAGTCTTTCGGGGTGCCCTTGCCGGTCATCCGTCGACTCGCCTAGTCGTTGCGGGCCGGTACGAAGTCGATCGGTGCGCCCGCAGGGATCAGCTGCTCGGTCTGCGCGCTCTCCTCGAAGTTACGGATGAGACGGCGGGCGTGCTGCATGACCCACCACCGGACGAAGGTTTGGTTGACCGCCTCGCGTTCCTTCGGGTCTTCGAGAAGATTGATAATGCGGGCGAAGCCGAGCGGGATCTCGGGATCGTGAAAATGCTGTTGGCGTTTGAAGCTGATCTTGAACTGAGACCATTTGACCGCGTGGAGCTCTTCGTTGAGCCACACCATGCAACCTTCTCGGCCGGATTCCTCAGCGCCGCCGAAGAATTCGCGTTGATCAATACCGTCGATGATGCGGTCGTCCGGAATTTCACATCCAGCCCAGCGCAGCAGCGTCGGGAACATGTCGGTGACGTGCACCATCTCGTTGCTCTCCCGGACCGCGACGTTGTCCGGCCAGCGGATCAGGCACGGAGTGCGGATGCCGCCTTCGGCGGAGCTGAAGTACGAACCGTCGAAGAAGCCCGCGGTACCCCGGCCCAGCAGATGATCTTCCGGGCCGTTGTCTCCGGCGAAAACAACGATCGTGTTGTCGGCGATGCCCAATTCCGTCAGCGTATCGAGGATGCTGCCGAAGTCGTGGTCGAGCATCAGCAGCGAGTCGCCCCACTCGCCGTTGCTGCTCTTGCCCTTGAACTCCTCGCGCACCACCATCGGGAAGTGCATCAGCGAGTGGTTGTGGTACAGGTAGAACGGCTTGCCGGCCTCGACGCTGCGCTTCATGAAAGTCTTTGCCCGGCGGTCATATTCGGCGTCGACCTCGCCCTTGAGTTTGACCGTCAACTGCTGATCGGTGGTGCGCACACCGTCCTGCTTGGTGCCGTCGTACATGTAAGAGTAGCCATCGCGATCGCCGTCGTACCAAGGATCATCCGGCCACAGGCACTCGTCGTAGGTGCGCGCCGGTCCGTACCATTCGTCGAATCCGTGGTCGGTGGGCCAGCGGCCGTCCTCGGCACCGATGTGCCATTTGCCGTAACAGGCAGTGGCATAGCCGGCCTCAGACAGGATGTCACCCATGGTGCGCTCCCAGGCCACGATCCCGCCGTCGTTGCCGCCCAGGGCGATGGTGTGATTGCCCGAACGGATCGGGTAGCGGCCCGTCATCAGCGCCGATCGCGTGGGTGTGCACTGGGGTTCGACGACGAAGTGCGACAGTTTCAGTGCTTCGGCGGCGAAGGCGTCGATGCGGGCGGTATCGGCGCCGCGCAACATCCCACCGCCGTAGCAGCCGAGTTCGCCCAGACCGAGATTGTCGACGTGGAAATATACGATGTTGGGTTGTTTGGGCATGGCTGTGCTACCTCTCAATCGGGTAAAGCGTTGTCGTGGTGAGGAACTGGCGCTGACTACAGTGGCGGCGGTGCATCCTCTCGCGCGGCGGTGGTGACCAGCGAGCATCTGTCACCCCGATAGCGCACGGTTTCCAAGTCGAACGGCGTGCCGTCGCGCAGATGGGTCAGGCGATGCAGCAGCAGCAGGGGCGCCCCGGTGCGGATCTGCAGGAGCTTGGCGGTATTTGGGTCGGCCGCAACGGATTCGACGGTGATCTCGGCCCAACCCAGACGCACCCCCAGTTCCTGCTCGATGAGCGCAAAAACATCTTGCTTGTCGAGGTTGGCATCCATCGGAATGGCTCCGACTCGAAGTGAGGTGGTATCCAGTGACAACGGCAGACCGCCGACGGAACGGAGCCGTTCGATGAACAGAATCGGAGCGTTCTCCGGCAACTGAAGTTTGGCTGCCACAAACGGGGTGGCGGTGGCTTCGCGCACCGAGAGCACTTCGTTGTCCACCGGAAGCCGGTGCCCGGCCAGCGATTCGGCCAGGCCCTCCAGGCGGTCGAGGTGCTGGCGCAGTTTTGCGCCGGTAACGAATGTGCCCGAGCCCTGCACCCGGGTGATCAGCCCTTCGCCGCGCAGCAGTTCCAGAGCTTCACGGATGGCGTTGCGGCTGACCCCGAGTTCGGCGGCGAGTTCGGACTCCGACGGCAATGGCGGTCGCGCAGCAGCCAATCCGCCGTAGACGCCTTCGAGGATCTGACTGCGCAACACGTCGCGAACCCACCGTGCAGCATCGGCGCGCGTTCCGGCGTACTCCCGGGTGACAGGACGGGGAAAGTCCTTGGGAGGAACGTGCGGGCGCCGTGGCATGAGCTCACTGTGCCACCAAACACTCGGGCGGCGGTTAGCGGAATGTTACGCCAGTTGTCACCGTGTTAAGCCCTAGGCCAGGTCATATGAGGCGGCGTTTGCAACATTGTTTCGCCACCGACTGGACCGTGCTGTCAGCCGGCGATACAACGGAATCCGATGTGCGTGGTCGCGCTGTCCTGCGATTGCGACGAGCGCGCTGCCGGGCGGTAGCGGTGGCAGTACTCGGGCGCGCAAAGATGAGAACCACCCTTGAGCGTCTGCATGACCGACGGATCACCGGTCGCGGACGTCGGACAGCAGCTCGGTGAGGCGTTTTTCGGATCGTGGCCCGCGCTGTAGCGAGTGGTGGTCCATTCCCAGACGTTGCCGATCATGTCGACCAGCCCAAAAGCGTTGGGCGCGAACGTCCCCACCGGGGAGGTACCCGCCCAGCCTCGGGCGCCGTGGTTGAGGTAGGGGAATCTGCCCTGCCAGGTATTCGCCATGAGTTGATCGCCGGGAGCGACCTCGTCGCCCCATGCGTAGGTCGACACGGCGCTGGCCCGCGCTGCGTACTCCCACTGCGCTTCGCTGGGAAGCCGACGTCCCGCCCAGCTCGCATACGCGGCGGCGTCGGGGTAAGCCACCTGCACCACGGGGTGCTGGAGCCGATCGCCGATCGTCGATCCCGGCCCGAAAGGGTGCCGCCAGCAGGCGCCGGGCACCCATGTCCACCATTGCCGCCAGGCACGCAGATCGACCGGTCCCGAGGTTGGTGTGAAGACGAGCGCACCCGCGACCAACTCCTCGGGCGGCACCCCCGGGAAGGCAGCCGGGTCCAAGGCACGCTCGGCGACAGTGACATAGCCTGTTGCCGCAGCGAATTCGTCGAACTGTGCATTGGTCACCGGATGACGCTCGATCGAAAAAGGCCCGACTGTCACTGTGTGCGCGGGCGACTCCTCCGGGTAGAAATCGTTGGACCCCATCAGGAAGTCCCCGCCGGGAAGGTCGATCAACTCGGTGAGCATCACGCCAGGCTATGCGTTCCGCCACCCGTCCGACGGATACCGCGGCCTCTCGATGTCCGCTGGCGGGGGTGAAGCCGAGGCGGTCTGCGCCGTTGGGCGCTCGGCTACAGGCCTGCCTTGCTGGCCATATCGATGGCGTACTGGTTCACGAAGGTGCCCGCCGGCGGATCGCCCTTGCCGCATGATCCGTCGGATTCGCCGGGACGCTTGATCCACAAGTAAGCGTCGGCATGCGCGCCGGCGGTCGAGGCGGTGGGCTGGGTGCCCAGCGCCCGACCACTGGGGTTGCACCAGTTGAGCTCGGAGTCGGGCGCCGGACCGGCGCCGTTGCGTGACGTGTCGATCACGTAGTGCGAACCATTCGTGAGCCCCGAAATCGCCTCGCCGTAACCGATTTCGTCATCCGTGGTGAAGAAGTTCGCCGTGTTGACGCTGAAGCCTCGCGCGTGACCGACACCGGCCTGGTTGAGTCGGGCGGCCATGTCCTCGGCGCTGTGCCAACGCAGGTGACCCGCATCAACATAGACGGCCGCATTCGGGTCGCGGGTGAGCGTGTCGACGGCGTAGCGGATCAAGTCGAAACGTTCCTGGCGTGCGTCACCCGACAGGCAGTCGGCCATCGCGAGCGCATCGGGTTCGACGACGATGGCCACCCGCGAGGCGCCGATGCCGGAAGCGATGCCGTCGATCCAGCCGCGGTAGTCGGCGCCCGACCCGAGACCGCCCGCGGCGAAGCTGCCGCAGTCGCGGTGCGGAATCCCGTAGATCGACAAAACGGGGATGGCGCCGGCCGCATTCGCGTCGCCGACGTACTTCCCCACCGTGCCCGCCGAGCCCCCCGGGACGATCCAGTACGCCTGCGGCGTGTTGGCCACGGCGGTCAGCTGGGGACTGGGCGGGTTCGCCGCCTGCGCCGCGCGCATGGCCGCCGACGTGGGGTTGACGTAGAACGGCGCACCGGCCAGCGGGTTTCCGTCGGATGCCAAGCGTATCGTCGGCGCCGGAACGGCCTGCGACGAAACGCCTAGCCAGGCGACGGTCGCAACGGTCAGGACGGGGGCAATCCACCGCGCAAGAGCGCCAGCAGCTGAGGAGATCACCCAGGAAAATTAGCGTGCCACGACGTGGAGGGCGAATCCCGGGGGCCGGTTGCCGTCGGCTCAGTGCGCATGCGCCTACCCACGCGTTGCCCGGCGGCTGGATCTGACAACAATGGGGACTGCGTCACCCGATCACTCAAAAGTCCCCGGCGAGGAGTAGGGATGTCAACCCGTGCGCTTGCACTGATCATCGGAATCGCTCGTACCGGCGGCGGATTGACCGGCTATTTTTGGCCGGGCGCCTTCGCCCGGCACGGGCAGGTCTCCGGTGCTGGAGACAACGCCGATTCTCGGTACGTGACTCGTTTGTTCGGCGCGCGCGACATGGTCATCGGGGTCGCAACGGTGGCGGGGCCGGCGAGGCGCACCGCGCTTTGGATGGGTGCGGTATGTGATGCCCTGGATGCGGCGTCGGCATGGACCGCGCGCGGGGAGGGCAAGAACGTCGGATGGTTCCGGGTCGCTACCGCACTGCCGGCGCTGTTTGCGCTGGGCGGGGCCCTTGCGGGGATCCGCCCGCTCGCCGAGCGGCGTGACGCGCTGGGCTGATTGCCGACAATCGGTAGAAGCTGGTTCGGGTTCACTACTTCTCGATAGCCCGCGACGTACGCGGTGATACAAGTCGAGTAGCCGACTACTCGTGCGCGAGCGCGGCCATCCGCCCTAGCGTCATCAGTGCCACGACGAACCACACCAATTGCGTCACTTCACTTCTGGAAGTGAAGCCGCCGCGGATCTTCTTGTGTCGCGCGATTCTGTGTTCCGCGACAGCTCGTTATCAGTCGAGGAAACGGGAAGTCGAAATGAGCAGCACGACATTGGACGAATTGATCACCCCGGTCCGGCAATTGGCGGACGACCGAGATCGGCAACCGGAGAAGGGCCTGGCGCTTTGCCTGTCCGGCGGCGGCTACCGCGCGATGGTCTTCCACGTCGGCGTGCTCTGGCGGCTCAACGAGGTCGGCCTGCTGCCGAAGCTCGACCGCATCTCCAGCGTCTCGGGCGGCTCGATCACCGCCGGCGTTCTGGCGAAGAACTGGCAGCAGCTGGCCTGGGACACCCAGCAGGTCGCCAGTAACTTCGACGAACAGTTCGTCAGGCCCGTGCGCAAGATGAGTGAAACCGCGGTCGACGTCAAGGCGGTCCTCGAAGGAATGCTGCCGTTCGGTGATTCCGCCGCCGGCCGCGTCGCGGCAGCCTATCGCAAGCACCTCTTCGGTGACACCAGCCTGCAACAGCTACCCGATAACCCGCGGTTCATCTTCAATTCGACCAACCTGGAGTCCGGGGTGCTGTTGCGGTTCAGCAAGCCCTATCTCGCCGACTATCGCGTCGGCCGGATCATGAATCCTGACATACCGCTGGCGGTCGCGGTCGCCGCGTCGTCGGCCTTTCCGCCTGTGCTGTCGCCGTGCACGCTGCACCTCAAGGGCCAGACCTGGATCGACGAACAAGGCAACACACTGACCGAGCCCGGCTTCCGGGACGAGATCAAGCTGACCGACGGCGGCGTATACGACAACCTCGGTCTGGAAACCGCGTGGAAGCGATACACGTCGATCATCGTCAGCGACGCCGGCGGCGAAGTCGCCGCCGACGAAGATCCTCCGACGGATCCGCTGCGGCAGACAGCTCGAGTACTCGACCTCATCCACAACCAAGCCCTTGCGATGCGCAAACGCCAGGTGATCGGCTCGTTCAAATCCGGTCTGCGACAAGGCATGTACATCGGCATCCGTAGTCAGGTCGCGAAATACGGCGGGGCGGTGCTGCCGGCCAATCCCGATCGCACCCGCGAACTCGCCGAGGTGACAACTCGGCTGGCGCCGCTCTCCGACACCCATCAGGAACGGCTTATCAACTGGGGCTATGTCATCTGCGATGCCGGGCTGCGAACTCACCTGTCCAGTGAACTCACCGATCCCGCGAAGACCGAACTGCCCTATCCGAACGAGGCGTTGACATGAACGGGGAAAACTCGATCTCCCGAAAGTTGGTCGATTACATCCTGGTCGGCGCCGGCTCGAGCCGCCGACACCTGCAGGGCTCACCGATCTTGGGTGACGTGTGGACCGCGTACGTGCAAGACCTGAGCAAGCCCGTCGACCTGTTGATCACGTCATACAAGGGCAGCTCGTCCAATGCCCTGGCCGCCGAAATCTTCAAACGCCTGCAAGGGATCCGTCGCGGTGTCGCCCACGACGACGACCCGAGGGTCGCGCCGGTGCAGAACTATGTAGCCGCCCGGTTGTACTTCGACGAAGTGATCCGGGTCCTGATCCCGATGACGAAGTGGTGGCTCGATCCGAAGACCCGCAACGAGATCAACGCGTGGATGAATTCCGATAAGTCCGACGGCGCAGGCGGATCCGACAAGATTGCCCAGACGGTCGCCGATGTGCGGGTGTTGGTCGACGCATGGAACAAGGGTCCCCAGAACCTCGACGAATTGTTCAAGGATCCCGCGGTGGGGATTCGCAGTCGGCGCACGGCGTTTGAGCGCTTCGTCGCGTTATGCGCCCTGGTCTCGATGGTGCAGCGGCCGCCCGAGGAGACGGACCGTGAGCCGATGGCGCAGGCCGCGTTGACGAAAGTCCAGAAGAGAAAGCAGGGCCTGTTGGTCGACACCAGCAACGATGACTTGCGCGAGCTCGTGGTCGGCCTGATCTCCACGGAGATGTCCCCGGCCGAGGAGGCGAAGGTCTGGCAGATTTCGCGCAACCGCCCGGCATCCACGGCGATCATGAAGTCGGTGCCGGCAGTGAAGGCCGACGCGGCCCGCCGGCTGTTCGAACTCGACTGCAGCGCAATCAACTGGGCGGTAGTCGATTCCGGGATCGACACGCATCACAACGCGTTCGGTGAGCATCCGGTCCGCAAGACATACGATTTCACCTACTATCGCGAGGTCGTCAATCTCAGCAATGTCGACGACGTCGTTCGTAAATGCAATCTTGAGGCGATCGAGACTGCGCGGAAGGACAGCCCGCTGCCGTCGAATGCGGACCGCAAGCTGAAACAGATCGCCAAGGCCGCCTGCGAAGGTCAGCCGATGCGGTATGACCTCATCGCGCAGTTCCTGAACCTCGGCGATGACGACACACCGCCACCACCGCCGACCAGCGAACACGGCACTCATGTCGCCGGCATCATCGCGGCCGCGGTCGACGAAACCGGCGGAAATCTCGTCACCGGCATGTGCCCGGGGATCGGTCTCTACGACTTGCGCATCATCGGATCCGACAAACAGGACACCGAGTTGGCGGTGATCGCAGCGTTGCAGTTTGTCCGGCACACCAATGAATTGGCGGGCGACCTGCAGATCCAGGGTGTGAACATGAGCCTGTCGATCGAGCACGACGTGCGCAATTACGCATGCGGGGCGACCCCGGTCTGCCTGGAAGCCGAACGACTCATCGACAGCGGTGTGGTCGTCGTCGCGGCGGCCGGTAACTTCGGTTACCAGAACATCGTGGTCAACGACCAGCCGTTCAACAACTACCTCGCTTTCAGCATCACCGACCCCGGCAATGCAGAGCGTGTCATCACGGTCGGATCCACCCACCACTACAAACCGTTCACCTACGGCGTGAGCTACTTCTCCAGCCGCGGGCCCACCGGTGACGGACGACCGAAACCCGACCTCGTCGCTCCCGGTGAGCGCATCTATTCCCCAGTGCTGGACAATGATTGGGGCTATCTGGACGGCACCAGCATGGCCGCACCGCACGTCAGCGGCGCCGCGGCGCTACTGATGGCGCGCTATCCAGAACTCGTCGGACGTCCAGACAAGATCAAGAAGATTCTCTGCGACACCGCGACCGATCTCGGACGGGAGCGCACCTTTCAGGGTCACGGCTTACTCGACGTCCTTCGTGCATTACAGAGTCAATGAGGTGAATTCACATGGCCAACAACGTTTTCAGTCTCGAAATCCTCCCCGCCAAGAAAGGCGACTGCCTAATGCTTCGGTACGGGCCAAAGGCGAACAAGAAGCAGAAGCTGGCGCTGATCGACGGAGGCCCTAGCGGTGTCTACACCAACTACCTCGAGCCGCGTCTGAAGCAGCTGCGCGACGAAAAAGGTGTGCCCGCGGGCGAGCCGATGACACTGGACTGGGTGATGCTCAGCCATGTGGACGACGACCACGCCAACGGGCTGGTGCGACTGACGGAGGAGCTCAGGGCGCTGCCGGTCAACAGGTTCGTCAAACCACGGCGGCTGATACACAACACCTTTGACAAGATCATCGGCAATGACGCCGCCGAGCTGAAGAAGGCCACCTCGAACGGGTATGGAACGGCATCGCTAACCGGGGATATCCCGGTCGACCTGGTGCCCGACGACGCGAAGGTCGACGCCGACACGTTCAACGACGCGCTGATGGTGCTCGCAGGAATCGAGCAGGGCATCGACCTGGCCGGCAATGCCGAGGTGCTGCAGATAGAGGTAAACGATGGAGCAGGCGGGTTGATCGTCGCCAAAGTTGGCGGCAAGGCGATCGACATGGGCGACGGCCTGACGCTGAACGTCATCGGACCGATGCTGCCCGAAGTCGAGGCGCTACAAGAAGCACACCGAAAGTGGTTGGAGGAGCAGCAAAAACACCCGAAGCCGCCGGCGGCCGCACTGGCGGCCTACGTCGACAAGTCGGTGCCCAATCTGTCCAGCATCGTGGTGCTCGCCGAATTCGGCGGGAAGACGATCCTGTTCACCGGCGATGCCCGCGGCGACAAGATCCTCGAGGGAATGAAACTCGTCGGACTGGGTGACAGCTTGCACGTCGATGTCTTGAAGGGGCAACATCACGGTAGCGAAAACAACTACACGCAAGACTATTTCAAGAGCATCACCGCCGACCGCTACGTGTTCTCCGGAAACGGGCAACACGGAAACCCCGAGCGCGAAACGCTGGACATGCTGCGCACGGCGCGGCCGGGCGAGGACTACGAGATCTACCTGACCTACGAGATCGCCGACATCGACGAGCTCCGACAGGCGGACTGGGAGATCAAGCAGCAACGGGCGCGGCGAACCCGCAATCCCCTGCCTGACTGGTCACCTGCCAAGCAGGGTCTGGTGGCGTTCTTCGAGAAGTACCCGGACATGGCGGCCAGGGTCGTGCCACTCGCGGGCGACGTACCCCGACACCGCATCGATCTGCTGGGCACGCCGTAAGCGACCGGTCAGGCGGCTCGGCCGAAGTACAGCTCTTGGGTTGCGACGCAGACCAATTGGCCCCGGCGGTTGTACATTGTCGACGTCGTCAGCCCCCGGCCCGCGACACCGCTGGTCGATACCTGATCCGAGAGGACCCAGTCAGTAAGGTCGACCGGCCGGTGAAACCACAGTGCGTGGTCGATGAGAGCGTTGAAGGTGCTGACCGGCGTGGCCCGCCGCATGACGAGTGCCGGCTCGACCATCGTGGTTCCGGAAAGGTAGGTCAGCAGGCAGCTGTGCAGCACCTCGTCGTCGGGCACAGATCCGTTGGCGCGCCACCACATTCGCAGGCGTGGCGACGGCTCGGCCGAGTCGATGGCAAGGCGCGGCGGGGGGTCGACGTAGCGCAGCTCGAAGGGTCGAGGTGCGACCCAAAGTCCGTCCAGTTCGTCCGCATGGGCCGCCAACTGCTGCTGCATCGGCGCCAGCGATTCGGGGTCGGCGACGTCGGGCATCGGCTGCTGGTAGTCGAGTGACTCGAACGGCACATTGAAGGACGCGAGCGCTTCGAGCAGGATCTGGCCGTCCTGGCGGGCCGTGATCTTGCGAGTGGACAGCGTGCCGCCGTCCCGTGCCACGTCGACGTGCAGGTCGACCGGGTTGCGGGCATCACCGGCTCGCACGTAGTAGACATGCACGCTGTGTGCCGCGCGGCCCGGCGTAGTGAGGCTCGCCGCCATCAGCGCCTGGGCGGCGATGTGGCCCCCCACGATGTGATGGTCCGGGTTGTCCAGCTGGGTGGCGACGAAGTGGTGGTCGTCAGCGCGGGCAACGTTGAGCGTGTCGATGACATCGGCAAGGGTGGGCCAGTCGTAACTCACTCGGGGATCTTGTCATCCGCCGCACCGGTGCAGCGCCCGGCGGTCAGGATTACTCCTCCACGTCTCCCGTCATGGCTACCAGTACGCGCCGGAATCGCTCGACCAGCTTTTCGATCGCGGTCGCGGTGAACACGTGCGTATCGAATTCGACGCGTAGACCGATTTCGTGGCCTGGCACTGCTTGCACTGACAGTGGGTAGTGGTTGAATTCGCGGTTGGTAAAGCCACTTATCTGCAACCCATCGACGGCCATCAACCCGGCAGTGTCGATTGGGTAGTTCTCGTACACGAACATGGTGTCGAATAATTGCTGGTGCCCCGCTACATGGTGGATCTCGTTCAGCGGTAAGTGTTGATGCTCAAGCGTTTTCGTGTAAGCGCTTTGCAGCTGTGCAAGCAGGTCGGCGATGGTGGTCTCCGCGCCGATGGTCGCCCGCACTCCGACGGTGTTGATCAGCAGGCCCACCATGGACTCGGCGCCGGCCAGATCGCTCGGCCGTCCCGACACCGCCGTGCCGAATGCCACATCGGTTTGGCCGGTCAGCTTCATCAGCAGCTGCGCCCACGCGGCCTGCAGGACAGTGCTGACGGTCGTGTGGCACGAGCGCGCCAGCTCACCCAACGCCTTGGTGGTCTCCGCGGACACCTGGAATGACGCCGTACCGCGCGGACCGAGCGCGGGCCGACCCGGCGGTCCCACCAGGCTGGGAGTGTCGAACCCGTCGAAGACCTCGCGCCAGGCTGCCGCAGCGGCGGCTCGATCCCGTTCGGACAGCCACCTGACGAAGCCGCGATAGGACGGCGCCGCCGGCAACCGCACGCCGTGATAGGAGGCAAAGATTTCCCGCAGCAGGATCGGCTTCGACCACCCGTCGAGAACGATGTGGTGGTTGGTGAGCACGAACCGATACCGATCGGCTGCGGTGCGGATGACGGCAGCGCGAAACGGCGGTTGGCCGGCGAGGTCGCACACCGCGACGCGTTCGGCAGCACAGACCTGTTGGACCTGTTCCTCGATGTCCGCATCGACGGAGTTCAGCTCGACGTACTGCCAGGCCAGCACGGGATCGGCGGGGAGCACCTGCACCGGTTCGCCGAAGTCCTCGACGAAGCGCGCCACCACGTTCGGGTGGCGCGTGACCACCGCCCGCACCGCGTCGCGCAAGCGCTGCGGGTCGAGGGCACCGCTCACGGTGATATCGAGCTGCACCGCGTACAGGTCGTCACTGCTCTGTGTGCTGCCGGTGAGAAACAGCAGGCCCTGCTGCAACGGGGTCAACGGCAGCACGTCGCCGATCCGGTACTGCCTCGCCAGCTCGTCGATGTCGCGCTGGGCCAGCCGAGCCAGCGGGAAGTCGGACGGCGTCGCGCCGCCCCCTCCGCCGCGTACGTGCGCGCAAATTCCGGTCAGCGCGTCGAACCAAAGCTCGCTGAGCCGGCTGACCTGCTGGTCATCCAGCGCGGAGCGCGCCCAGGTCCAGTTCGCCTGCAGGTACGGGCCGGCTTCGGTCTCCATGGTGACGGCGTTGAGCTCCACGGTGTGCGCAAGCGGCATCTCCACTGCACCCACGGCGCCGGCCAGGGCGAAACTGCTCTCGCTGAGCCGCCACAACCCACCGGAGAGCTCGGCGGCACCACCCAGACGACCCAGGTAGTTGAACCCAATCGCGTGGTCAGACCAATCCGGATCGACATCAGCGGTCAGGTAGCGCAGCAGTCCGTAGGTCAGGCCGTCGGGCAGCGCCCGAAGCTGCTCTTTGGCGTCCTTGATGACGGCGCCCAGGGGGTCGTCCCCGGCGACCACCTGGCCCCAGGACAGGTCGCCGACCGTGAGGGCCACGGGGAATTTCGTGGTGAACCAGCCCACCGTGCGCGACAGGTCGACATGCGGGGCCAGCTCCTCTTGTCGCCCGTGGCCTTCCACATCGATGCCGATCGGGGCCCCAGTCCCCAAGAACTGCCGCCACGCCAGGCCAAACGCAATCAACAGAGTGTCTTGGACTCCGGCATGAAACGCCACCGGGACCTCACCCATCAATAGGCGGGTCGTCTCGACATCCAGCGACACCGACAACCGGCCGGCGCTGACGTAGGTGTCCGCTGGCTGTACCGGCGGCAGCGCGGCCGGGATCCCTGCCACCTGGTCCCACGCCTCGGCCGCAGCCATGACGTCCGCGCTCTGCGCATGCTCGGCCAAAAGGTACGACCATCGGGCAAACGACGTCCCGGGTGCCGGCAGCGTCACCGGCTGGCCACTGTGATGCTGGGGCCACGCAATGTTCAAGTCTTCCAATAGGATTCGCCACGACACACCATCGACGGCGAGGTGGTGGACGATCAACGCCAACTGCTTGGTCGACTCGGCCCACACCGTACGCACCACCGCCCCGGTGTGCGGGTCCAGGCGCGACCGGGCCGCCACCAGCGCGCCGGCCGACAGCTCGTCGACGGTGTCCATGCAGCCGGCGGCATCCACCGCCCCGGCTTCGGGCACCCACAACGACCAACCGCCGGTGCTGTCGTCGAGGCGCAACCGCAGCGCGGCATGCCGGTCCAGCAACGCCTGCAGGATCACCACCGCGTCGGCCTGCGTGGCATCCGCCGGCGCTTGCACCACGATCGTCTGGTTGAACTGCTCGACCGGGCCCTCGAGGTTTTGCAACCAGCGCATGATCGGGGTGGCGATCACCGGACCGGTGCCGTCGTCGACCACGTCGCCCTCGTCGTCGGCGATCACCGTGGCGACCTGCGCGAGCCGGGCCACCGTCTGTTCGACGAAAACGTCACGCGGACGGCACATTAGGCCCGCCATGCGGGCACGGGCCACGACTTGCATCGACAGGATGCTGTCGCCGCCCAGGTCGAAGAACGAGTCATCGACACCGATCCGGTCCACCCCCAACACCTGGGCGTAGATCGCGGCCAAGACTTCCTCGACCGCGCCGGATGGAGCCCGGTAATGGTCGACATCGGAGTATTCGGGTGCCGGCAGGGCGCGGATGTCGAGTTTGCCGTTGACCGTCAATGGCAGCGCCTTGAGCACCACGATCGCGGCCGGCACCAGGTAGGTCGGCAACCGATCACCCAATTGGGTGCGGAGCTCGGCCGGGTCGGCGGTTCCGGTGATGTAGCCCACCAGCCGCTTGTCGCCGGGACGGTCCTCGCGTGCGATCACCGCCACCTGATCGACGCCGTCCAGCTCTTGCAATGCCGCCTGGATCTCACCGAGCTCGATGCGATACCCGCGGATCTTGACCTGCTCGTCGGCACGCCCGACATAGCGCAGCTGACCGTCGGCACCCCAGCACACCAGGTCCCCGGTGCGATACATGCGCGCTCCGGGTTGTCCGAACGGACATGCCACAAACCGCCCCGCGCTCAGCCCAGGCCTGCGCACATACCCGGCGGCCAGCCCAGCACCGGCCACATACAGCTCGCCGACCACCCCGGCGGGCACCGGACGCAACCATGCGTCGAGCACAAAGAACGCAAGGTGCGCCAACGGCACTCCGATGGGGCTGGCGTTGCTGTCGACGTCATCGTCGGAGATCTCGCGCAACGAGGCATGCACCGTCGTTTCGGTGATGCCATACATATTGATCAGGCGCGGCAGTCCACGATGCTGGTTCACCCAGGTCTTCAGACGGTTCGGGTCAAGCGCCTCGCCACCGAACACGACCGTCTGCAACTTCAGTTGCTCTCCCGACTCCGGGGAGAGCACTTCGGCCGTCTGTAGCGCGTAAAACGCCGATGGTGTCTGGCTCAACACGCTGACCTGTTCACGAACCAGCAAGGCGTGCAACTCTTCTGGCGAGCGGACCACCGAGTCGGCCGCCATCACCAACCGCCCGCCAGACAACAGGCAACCGAAGATCTCCCACACCGAATAGTCGAACGCCAATGAATGGCACTGCGTCCACACCTGGCCCAGCGCCAACTCGGCGTCCAGTGATCCCAGTAGCCGCGTCACGTTGCAGTGCTGCACGGCAACACCTTTGGGCGCTCCGGTGGTACCCGAGGTGTAGATGACATAGGCGATGTCCTCGGCCGCCGGTGCAGGTGGCGCGGTATCGGGCTGGGCATGCACCGCGGGGTCGTCGATGACAATGATTGGTAGGTCCGTTCCGTCCAACCGAGTCCGCACGTCGGTGGTGGTGATCGCCGCGGCCGGCGCCGAGTCAGCCAGCACGAACTCGATCCGCGACGCGGGCACCGCCGGATCGATGGGCACATATGCCGCCCCGGCCTTGAGCACGGCCAGGATCGCCACCACCGCGTCGGGTGTCCGCTGAAGCAACACGGCCACCCGGGTACCCGGGCCCGCGCCATGCTGAATTAGCAAGTACGCCAATCGATTAGAAGATTCATCTACCTCGCGATAAGTCCACGACCGCTCTCCATAGCTGATCGCCACCGCCTCCGGGGCACGGATCGTCTGAGCGGCGAACAGTTCAGGAATCGAGACAGCGGACAACTCTGGCTCGGCCAGCATCGCCCGGTTGCCCCACTCGCCGAGGCGGTCGTGCTCAACCCGGTCGAGCAGATCGATCGACGACAGCGGCCGTGCGGGATCGGCGGTCATCGCCGTCAGCACCTTCTGCAGCCGGTCGATCAGCGTGTCGATGGCCGCACGGTCGAACACGTCCGTGTCGAATTCGACGCGAAGACTCAGTAGCGGGCCCGGCGTCGCCACCACCGACAGCGGATAGTGATTGAATTCGCGGCTGTCGAACTCGGTGACCGACAGGTCATGGGCGCCCATCAGGGCGGCGGCGTCGATCGGATAGTTCTCGTACACGATGAGCGTGTCGAACAGCTGATCGTGTCCGGTGGCGCGGTGGATGTCGGGTAGCGCCAGGTGCTCGTACTCGAGGGTGTCGTTGTGGAGGCGTTGCAGCTGGTCCAGCAGATCGGCGACAGTGGTCCTTGCGGTACTGGTCGCGCGCACCGGCACCGTGTTGATCATCAGTCCGACAATGGATTCCGAGCTGTTCAGCTCGCTCGGCCGACCCGAGACCGCGGTGCCGAACGCCACATCGTGCTGACCGGTCAGCCACATCAGCAGCTGCGCCCAGGCGCCCTGCAGCACCGTGTTCACAGTGGTGTGGCACGTACGGGCCAGCTCGGTCAGAGCCGCTGTGGTCTCGGCGGACACTTCGAAGGAGGCGACCTCGCGGAGTCCTGCTCGGCCGGGCGCACCCACCAGTGTCGGGATCTCGAAATCGGCCATCGCATCGCGCCAAACCCGTTGTGCAACAGCGCGGTCCTGTTCATACAGCCAAGTGACAAAGCTGCGGTACGACGGAGCCGCGGGCAGCCGTGCGCCGTAGTAGCTGCCGAACACCTCTCGCATCAGGACGGGCAGCGACCACCCATCGGCCACGATGTGGTGAATGGTGAGCACCAACCGGTAGTGGTCTGCCGCGGTGCGGATCAACGCCGTCCGGAACGTCGGCTTGTCCCCCAGGTCGCAGACCGCGGCTCGTTCCGCCGCGCACAGTCGCTCAATCTGCTCATCGGCGTGGCCGTCAATGGGGTCCAGTTCAATTTCCTGCCAGCCCATAACCGGGTTGGCCGGGATAATCTGCACCGGCTCACCGAAGTCTTCGCGAAATCGGGCCAACAGATTCGGATGCCGGTGAACGACCATCTGTACGGCCTCGCGCAGGCGGCCCGCATCGAGGTTGCCGGTGACCGTGACGCCGAGCTGCACGGTGTACAGGTCGTCCAGATCCGCCGCGAAGCTGGTGTGGAATAGCAGGCCCTGCTGCACGGGGGTCAGGGGCAGCACGTCCTGGACGTCGCCGCGGGAGCAGAGTTCGTCGAGCTGCTGCTGGGTGAGACGAGCGGGGGTGACGTCGGACGGAGTCAGCCCGCCCCCACCGGCTTTGACGTACGCGCAGATACCGGCCAAGGCCTCGAACCACAACCTGCTCAGCCGACGGACCTGCTCGTCATCCAGCACCGAGGGCGCCCACGTCCAGTTCGCCTGTACGTGCGGCCCAGCCTCGGTGTCTACGGTGCCGGCATTGAGTTCCACGGTGTGCGCAAGCGGCAGGGGCACTGCCGCGGCCACCGCCGCAACCGAGAGACTGTCCCCGTCGATCCGCCACAGGTCGCCGGGCAGGTCGGCACCGGCACCGGCACCGAGGCGGCCCAGGTAGTTGAACCCGATAGCCGGCGCGCACCCGCCGAGATCAACCTCGGAGTTCAGGTAGCGCAGCAGCCCGTAGGTCAGCGGGTCGGGCAGGGCCCGCAGCTGCTCCTTGGCGTCCTTGACCAGCGCGCCAAGAGCGGCCGTGCCCGCGGTCACCTGCCCCCACGGCAGGCCGCCGACCGTCAACGCGACCGGATATTCGGCGGTGAACCAGCCCACCGTGCGAGACAGGTCCACCTCGGGCGACAGCTCCTCGTGACGCCCGTGGCCCTCGACGTCGATACCGATCGGCGCATCCGCGCCGCTGCCGAGAAACTCCGCGAACGCCAGCCCGAAGGCGATCAGCAATATGTCGCCGATCCCGGTGCGAAGCGCCGCCGGCACCTCGCCCAGCAGCAGGCGGGTTGTCTCGACGTCCAGCGAGTCCGACAATTGGCCGGCGGTCTGATAGGTATCCGCAGGCCGCACCGCCGGCAGCGCGGCCGGTATCGCCGTCGCCTGTCGCCACGCCTGCGCCTGCGCCGCTACCTCGGCCCGGTGCGCATGCCCGGCCAGCAGCGCCGACCACCGCGCAAACGAGGTCCCGCCGGACGGCAATGTTACGGGCTGGCCAGCATGATGCTGCGCCCAGGCAATATTGAAGTCCTCCAACAGAATTCGCCACGAAACCCCGTCCACGGCCAGGTGATGAATGAGCAATGCCAGCTGGCCGGTGGCAGTCGCCCAGACCGCGCTCAGCATCAATCCCGCCGACGGGTTCAACCACGAGCGTGCCCGCACCACCGCCTCTTCCGACAGCACATCGACGGTATGCAGGCACGCCCTGGCATCGACCGCCCCGGCTTCGGGTGCCTCGAGCGACCAGTTGCCGGCGCCGTCATCGTCGATGCGCAGCCGCAAGGTGGCATGCCGATCGAGCAGCGCTTGCAACATCACCACCACGTCGGCGTCCGTCACCCCGGGCGGAGCGGAAACCACGACGGTCTGGTTGAATTCGTCGATCGGGCCGTTGATGCTCTGTAGTGCGCGGATGATCGGGGTGGCCATCACCGGGCCGACGCCCTCGTCGATGACGCGGGCCTCGCCGTCGGCGAGCGTCGCGACCCGGGCAAGTCGCCTTACCGTCTGTTCGACGAAAATGTCACGCGGACGGCACATCACGCCGGCCGCGCGTGCGCGGGCCACCACCTGCATCGACATGATGCTGTCGCCGCCGAGGTCGAAGAACGAGTCGTCGACCCCGACGCGCTCGACTCCGAGGACTTGGGCGTAGATGTCGGCCAAGATTCCCTCGATCGCGTCGGCCGGGGCACGGTACTCACCGACGGTGAATTCGGGTGCGGGCAAGGCGCGCTTGTCGAGTTTTCCGTTGAGCGTCAACGGAATTGCGGGCAACACCACAACCGCGGCGGGCACCATGTAGGCCGGGAGCCGATCGGCCAGCGTGGTGCGAATCTCGGTCGGGTCAGCGGTGCCGGTGATGTAACCCACCAGCCGCTTGTTGCCGGGGCGGTCCTCGCGAGCGATCACCGCCGCCTGGTCCACACCGTCGAGCGCGGCCAGGGCGACCTGGATTTCACCGAGTTCGATGCGGTAGCCGCGGATCTTGACCTGCTCGTCGGCGCGGCCCAGGTGCCGCAGCTGCCCGTCGGCGCCCCAGGACACCAGGTCGCCGGTGCGATACATGCGCGTCCCCGGCGGCCCGAACGGACACGCCACAAACCGCGACGCGGTCAGCCCGGCGCGCCGCACATATCCGAGGCCGACGCCGCGCCCGGCCAGGTAAAGATCGCCGACCACCCCGGCCGGCACCGGCTGCAACCACTTGTCCAGCACGAACATCGCCGCCCCCGGTATCGGCGACCCGATCGGCACCAGACCCTGACCCGGCGTCAGCGGCGTACTCATGGACGCACACACCGTCGCCTCGGTCGGACCGTAGGCATTGATCATCACCCGCCCGGGTGCCGCCCACCGATCTACCACGTCGGTCGGGCAGGCTTCTCCGCCCACCACCAACGCCGTCGACTCCAGGCCCTCCGGTGACAGCAGCGCCACTGACGACGGAATCTGAGCCAACAAGCTGACCCGCTCCGCGACCAGCAACGCGTGCAGATCGTCCGGGGACCCTGCCACCGACTCGGGCACCACCAGCAAGCGCCTGCCCCGCAGTAGCGCACCCCAGATATCCCACACCGACAGGTCGAAGGCCGAGGAGTAGCACTGCGCCCACACCCCACCCGGCGGCAGGCGCTCGTCGAGCGCCTCGATCAGCCACGTGACGTTGTGATGCGTGATGGCCACACCTTTGGGTGTCCCGCTGGTACCGGAGGTGTAGATCACGTACGCGACGTTTTCGGGCGCGGGCGTCGGAAGCGGGGTGCCGGGCTGGGCCCCGGTGGCGGGATCGTGCGCGTCGATGACCAGTAGGTCGGAATCGTGCAGTCGCGAACGCAGCTCGGCCGTGGTGATCAGCGCGCTCGGAGCGGCATCGGAAAGCATGAACTCAACCCGCGCCGACGCATGCCCCGGGTCGACCGGCAGATACGCCGCGCCGCTCTTGAGCACCGCCAACATCGCCACGATCGCGTCGGCACACCGGGGAAACAGCAGGGCCACACACTGTCCCGGGCCAATTCCTTGACCGGCCAGGAGATGCGCCATCCGGTTCGCGGCTTCGTCGAGTTCCCGATACGTCATGGAGCGGCCGTCGTAGGTCACCGCTACGGCCTCGGGGCTACGTGCCACGTGCTCGGCGAACACCAACGGGATCGACCCCGTCGCGGTCACCGGCTGGGTGAGCGCCGCGCGATGCGCCCACTCGTCGAGCCGGTCCTTGTCATCCCGGTCGAGGATGTCCAGCGCGGAGATCGGCCGCTGCGGATCGGCGGCCATCTCGATCAGCACCTGCTCCAGACGCGCTGCGAGGTAGGCGACGTCGAAACTCGAATACGGCTGCCCGAGGCCCGCCGTGCTGAGCGACAGAAAGTCGCTTGCCCCAATGAAGAAGAGGCCGAAGTGCTCGGCGGGCCCGTTGGCGGTATAGGTCGCGGTTGCCGGAGCGCCGTCGAGCTCCAGGGTCAATCGGGACGGGATGAAATTGATGCCCACCCTGTTCGCCGGCTGTCTGAGGCTGTGAAGGCCGCCCTCACCGTCGAGCTGGTGCACCGGAAAACGCTGATGCTTCAACAATTCCCGGATCTGGACGTCAACGTGCTGACAAAAATCGGCGACCGTTGTCTGTGGTGACGTCTGCAAGACCAACGGCACCACACCGGCGAGCATCCCGGGCAGCGTCTTCGACTCGGGACGCACCCGCCGGCTGACCGGAAAATCCAGCGCCACCTCCGAAGCGCTGCCCGACCACGCGTGCACCACGAGCGCGGACGCCGCCGTGATGACCGAATAGCGGCGGATGCGCAGCTTTTTGGCCAGCTCTTGCATCCGGCCGACGGCGGTCGCATCGAACTGAACCGACGCCGACGGCGAACACGGATCGCGGTCGGCGTCAATTTGACCGATCTGGTAGTCCTGCCCGCCCTCCGGGGGAATGTTCCTGTCCCAGTAAGCCTTGTCTTCCAGATAGTCGCTGGATGCTTCGTATCCCGACTCGAGATCAACCAGATCCTGCGCCGAACCGAAATAGGCTGGGGGAATAGGCTTTCCGGTGGCCATCGCCGAGTAGACGGTTGCCACCCGACGCGACATCAGCGCCATGCCCAAACCGTCCAGAACAATGTGGTGACAGCAACCGAACAAATAGAATTCATCGCTCTGCGTCTGGAACAGGACGAATTTGAGTAGTTGTCCGTTCAGCGCCATCGGCGTGCGCTGGATGGCCGAAGCCCTCCGCCGAACTTCCGCCACCGGATCGGGGGCGCCGAGGAGATCATGGAATTCGAGCTCGACATGCGGGTCCTCGATCGGCTTTTGGGCCACCCGGCCGTCGATCTCGAAGAATGAGACACGGCTCGGTTCGGCCTCCGCCACCGTCTGGCGGATCGCTCGCTCAAGCAGATCGCGGTCTATCACACCGTCGATCTTCACCAACAGACCAAGTTGCCAGTCCGTGCCGGCATCACCCGACTCCTGCGAGAGCCAGATGTCTAGTTGTCCACGGGTCAGCGGCAGCGCGAGGCCATCACGTCCCATCGACTCCCCCAAGACTTAACCCACTCGCCCCCAAACCCCGAGTGACCGATGATCAAAATCCTGCCTCGCCGCCGGCCTGTCGCGCAGAGCTTCGGCCGAATGTCCGGTCATTCTGTCGTAAGTGGTCGCGGCACCCACGCGACTGGCATTCAGATACACCATCCGACACGGGTTCAAACCCGGGCGAAAGCCGATGACCGTTCCTTGAACCCGACTTAGGCGCAGGATACCCGTTTCTGATCGCCGACCTGCAGATCCGCTGGTCGAAGCGGAAGTAGCGAATTTATTGGGACCGGGTGGGCGACGACACCGCATCGCCCGAGAGCTTGGCACCTTACCGGGAGCCACCGCGTCGCCGCGTATCGGCTCATTCGCCAACATACGGCGCGGCCCCGGACTAAGCTCGGATTGAATTCGGGGGATTCACGGTATGCGACGCAGCTGGTCTCGGGCGACCAACGTTAGCGCAGGCGCCGTAGTACGCGGCGTAGGGTCGTGCCGCTGGGAGGGGCGTCAATGAACCGACGATCGGACTATGTATTCACCGAACTCAGCCAACACACGGATGACTGGGTCCCGGTAATACAAAAATATCTCGACTTCCTTGTCGAGGGCGATGGCCGCAAAGCGCACTGCCCATTCACCGAGACGATGCTGGCAAAGCAGCAGTTCTACTATGCCACAAGCGATCTGCTTCTAGACGAAGAGGAATTCTTCCGCGCGATAGCGGAGTTACGTGCATTTCACGCCATACATTCTGACCGTTATTTGGTCGTCGGGGTGGCGTATCAGAACCGAGACAACTTCTTCGAAGCAATCGCCGCCAATGGCGAAGTGTGGCGGCAAGCATTGCGACTCGACCTGATAGCCGCCGGCCGGACGATCGCGTGGACACATCCGAAAAATCCGATCGGCACCCATACGGATCGCGACAAACCCGCCGATCCGCTATGGGTTAGCGATATACCGCTTCTCATGCTCAGAAACCTCGACAAGGGCGATGAGCCGTTCATGGTGAACGCTGAGTCCAAACGGGCTTTCGTGCTGGGTATGCGGTATCACGAGATGATACGAATCGCGTTAAGCCCCAAGATAAGTCCACAGCTGGAACCGCATTACCGGGTGAACGCGCTGGTGCAAGTCATGGATCACGTCCGGCTGTCCAGCGTCAAATCGGTATCAGCCGATCTGGACGGTGAACTCACAACCGTGTTGAAAAGCGGAAAAACGTACGCACATACGTGGAAACCTGAACTCACCGCATCGGAGGTCGCTGAACATGCCTGATCTGCCGAGAACCTGGTCATGTCGACAGCTTCGACTCGAGTAGCGCCTTTAGACGACTAAACCGCGAATTATCCGGCGACATCGCACCTCCCAGGGCAGGAGGGAGACGCGAGGTCTGCGACCCAAGATTGAAAACGCACCTCCCGCGTGAGCGAGTGCATTATCACGCGGGGAGATGGGGTGACCCATTTTCCGTTCGAGCCGATCAGCCCGAGCCCGAGTTGTTTTCCGCACAAGTAGGTACTGACCGACTATTGCAAGCACGGTCGAAAAAGGTGGTGCCACATGGTTTTCGACTCAGGGCCTCGGCGTGCTGTTTCCGGCTGGCGGTCGTCGTGACAACAGCCGAAATGCCTACCGCCCCAAAACCGTTGAACGACAAGGACACATCGGCCACGATCCCGCGAGGCTTCCCGCCGCCCAGATTCACGCGGCCCACCATTGCGACGCCGACCGTGTTGCTCTGGCTTGGGTCCTTGGTTGCCTGGTGTGTGGCGACGACCGCGGTTCTCCGTGGGGTGAGTCCGTGGTGGTTGATGGTCACCGTCGTCGTTCAGGGTCTCGTAACGTTTTCCATGTTCACCGTGCTGCACGAATCGATTCACCACGTCGTCGGGCGGCCAAACTGGGTCAACCAGCTCTTCGGTCGCTTGTCGATGCCGTTCGTTTCGTTGTTCGGAACATATCCGGTGCTGAAGCACATCCATCTGGCCCACCACCGCAACACCAACGAAAGTGCCCAGGACGACCCGGACGCGTGGAGTATCGCCGGCCCGCGTTGGCAGCTGCCGTTGCGCTGGTTGACGATCGATGCCTGGTATTGCTGGTTTTATCTGGCACGCCTGCGGCAGCGCCCGCGCAAGGAGACGCTCGGATACGCCGTGAATGTCGCTGTGTCGCTTACCCTCATCACCACCCTGGTCATTCTTGGCTATGGGCGGGAGCTGGTGCTGGTCTATTTCATCCCCCAGCGGATCGGCATGGGCATTCTTGCGTGGTGGTTCGACTGGCTGCCTCACCACGATCTCGTCACGACAAAGACAAACCGCTTCCGCGCCACCCGCGTTCGGATCGGTTGGGAGCGGGTGATGTGTCTGTTGCTGCTGTATCAGAACTATCACCTCGTCCATCACATCCATGCGGCGATTCCGTTCTACCTGTATGTCAAGGCCTGGAGGGCGGCGGAAGCGGGCTATCTGGACCGAAACGTTCCGATCACCACCGCCTGGGGGCGAGACTTAACGCTACCGGAGTACCGAGCGCGCCGCGCGATCGGTGGCTAGCCAGGCAACAGGCGGTCGATCATCTAGGGTTGCAACTGGTTTGAGGCTTTTCGGCGGACGGCATCCTCGAAAAGGTCGGCGGCCATAGCGGCGCTTTCGGGGGGCGTCGTCATCCGGTCGGCAAGCTCTCGGGCGCGGGCGGCGTAAGCCGGGGTCAGAATGAGGCGCAGGTCCGCGACCAAGGAGCTGGCTCTGGTCGCCGAAAAGCGCCGAGCGGTGCCCACTTTGAGCCGTTTGATCTGAGCGCCCCAGTACGGCTGATCCGCCGAGCTCCACAAGATCAGCGTAGGAACTCCCGCGCGCACGCTTGCGGCCGTCGTGCCAGATCCCCCGTGGTGAACGACCGCGCGACACACGGGGAAGATTGCCGCGTAGTTCGCCACGCTGATCAACTTGACGTGAGCGGGGTGAAGGACACCGGCGAAATCGGTTCCCCCAAAACAGATCAGCGCTCGCTCACCCAACTCAGCGCACGCCGCACTGATCAATTCGACAGTGGCGGCGGGCGATTCGACCGGGATGCTACCAAATGCGAAGCATACGGGTGGCGTTCCGGTTGTGATCCACGATGCGACGTCTTCGTCGGCTTCGGTCGTCAGCTCCATCGTCAGGGCGCCCACGAATGGGCGCCGGTCGCCCCACGTCGCCCATTCGGCGGCCAATCCGGTGAACAACAGGCCATCGTAGGCCTGAATTTCCAATGGTTTTCGTTCAGCGATTCGCTGCTCATACCGACGTGTTGGCCTCGGTAAGCCCAGGCGGGAACGCTGCTCGCCCTCCACTTTGTTGGTCGAGCACCAGAACAGCCACTCCATGGTCTTCATCACCATGCGGAACAACGGCGCGGGCAAGGACGGGACGAGTTGACCGTTGGCCCGCATGGGGAAGTGATGCAGCGCGGCCAGCGGGATGCCGTAATGCTCAGCCACATTAGCGGCGGCCTGCTCGAAGTTCAGGCCAGTAGACAGCAGGTCCGCACCGTCAGCCAGCGACAGCAGCGTGTTGCCGACGACGTTCCAGTATCGGATTATCGGGTCCCAGCCACCGCGGATTGCCTTGACCGGGGTGCGGAAGACGTCTCGCCACATGTTGCGCAGGAACTCGTCATCGTAGAATTCCCGCACCTCGGGACCGTACGGGACCGCGGTAATCCCCACCGATTCAACGAAACCGACCAGCTCCGGCGGTACGGCCATGAGAACGTCGTGGCCCCTGCGCAGCAACTCGCGGCCCACGGCAGCAGACGGCTCGATGTCGCCACGCGTTCCGTAACATGCCAGGGCAAACTTCAAGGCCGATCCCTCCCCCTCACCGCTGCCGTGTGTCGGCGATGAGGATGATGCTAGCGAATCCACCAGCACGGGCGGCGTTGGCGTTTGTGCCCACCGCGTCGCCAGCCGCGTCACCGTTCCAGATCTGTTGGCCAGCAGTTACATTCGTGACGGGCGGTCTTCATGGATTGTCGGCACTGGGGAACAGTTCGTCGATCAGTGCTTGGACGTGTTGAGCGATAGCGTCGCGGATGGCGCGAACGATTTCGGCAGGCTGACCCGCTGGGTCGTCGAGTTTCCAGTCGCGGTAAGCGATTCCGGGAAGGTGGGGACCGAGGTCACCGCAGCCCATCGTGATCACGATGTCGCTGGTCCGCACGAGTTCGGGAGTGACGAGTTGGGGGGTTGCGCCGGCGATGTCGATGCCTAGTTCAGCCATCGCCGCGATGGCGCCGGGGTTGATCGTGTGGGCGCGTTCGGTTCCGGCGGAGCGAACCTCGATGCGATCGCCGGCGAGGTGGGTGAGTAATCCGGAGGCCATTTGAGAGCGGCCGGCGTTGTGCACACAGACGAACAAGACGCTTGGTTTGACACTCAAAGCTCGGCGCTCCTGGAAAATCAGCCCAGCGCTCGCGGCTCCCGGACCAATGACATCCTACTCCGCGATCTGCGGGGGTAGCCCCGTCGGCGATTCGGTCCCGAACTACCGTGGTGCGGTCGTTACCGCGCCATGTTGGCGAAGCGCGACAGGTGCAGCTGATGCGCAACGGTGACCGTCTTGGTCGGGCCGTTGCGGTGCTTGGCCAGGATGAAGTCGGCCTCTCCCCCACGCGGATCGTCACGCTCAAAAGCGTCAGGCCGGTTCAGCAGGATTACCATGTCTGCGTCCTGCTCCAGCGATCCAGACTCGCGAAGGTCGGACAGCATCGGCTTCTTGTCGGTGCGCTGCTCGGGACCACGGTTCAGCTGACTGATCGCGACGACGGGAACCTCGAGCTCCTTGGCCAACAGTTTGAGATGCCTTGAGAATTCGGACACCTCGAGCTGGCGGGACTCGACCTTCTTGCCCGACGACATCAGCTGCAGATAATCGACCACGACCAGCCGCAGGTCGGCCTTCTGCTTGAGCCGGCGCGCCTTGGCGCGGATCTCCATCATGGTCAGGTTCGGCGAGTCGTCGATATACAGTGGCGCCTCGCTGATTTCGCTCATTCGCCGCGCCAGCCGCGTCCAGTCGTCGTCGTTCATCCGGCCCGAACGCATGTCGGCGAGCTTGATTTTCGCTTCCGCCGACAGCAGCCGCATGACGATCTCGGACTTACTCATCTCCAGCGAGAAGATAACGCTGGCCATCCGGTGCTTGATGGAGCACGACCGCAAAAAATCCAGACCCAGCGTGGAGTTATGCGTCGGAACCATGGCGTTGCTCGCCAGGTACATGTGGCTGTCGTTGTCCACTTCGACGCACCGC
The DNA here is from genome assembly GCF_059812735.1 of Mycobacterium sp. NGS40. Classification (NCBI taxonomy): domain Bacteria; kingdom Bacillati; phylum Actinomycetota; class Actinomycetes; order Mycobacteriales; family Mycobacteriaceae; genus Mycobacterium; species Mycobacterium sp. NGS40. The sequence goes on along the minus strand of NZ_JCALDG010000035.1, from coordinate 12,451 downwards.
ACGGGAACCGACTCGATCCGGCGGACGTCCACAATGAAGCGTGATCCAGAGCGCTGGGTGTTGACGGCGGCCCGACGCTCCTTGTGCAGCAGGGTTTTCCGCTGCAACCCGAACACCGTGTCGTCGGTGGAGAACGTCAGCGTGTAAGCGATGCTGGATGACTCGCAGCGGCCTAGCACCCGCTTCGTCGAGGTTTGGCAGCGATAGCCAAGGCTCACGACCAGCTCGGCGACATCGGATGCAAGCCGCTGGTTAGTGACCGAGAATTGGACGGCCCCGCCCGCCGTCACCGTTCCGTCAGTGTCGAGCAGGCCCGCAAGCAGAGCGCGCCGCTGTGTCTCGGACCCCCGCAGGTATTGCATCGGAATGTGCTTGCTACCAAGCACTCCCAGGGTCCGCAGTCGCGCCTGCAACGTCCCCACCGCTGAATGGCAGTTCTGGCACAAACGCAACCCGCACGACGGCCCCCCACAGCGAACGCAGCTCGGAGCCGGCACCGGCGCAGAGACAAACCTGGCCCGTCCACCGCAGGAGCGTCCGCAGGTGCGCACCTGGCTGGTCTGGGGAACGAAGGGCTTGCCGCAGACCACGCACGCGCGGGGCGCCGTCTCGGCCTCGGCAGGCAACCGCAGCTGGTAGCGGTATCGAGCCGAGGACGACGGAACCGCCACGAAGCCGTCGGCTTCGATGCGCATGATGATTTCGGCATCGGCCGTGGTGATCTGAGCGGCGGCACTTGTGCCGTCGCCAAGCCAGGCGCCGAGAGTGTATGCGGGGACTAATAATTCGCGATCCGGCAGGTCAAGTGCGCGCGCGTTGACCACGCTGTGGTTCAGTCGACGATCTAGCGTGTCGCAACGCAGAGTTGCCGCGATCTCGGCCGTCGTGCGCACCGCCAAGGTGCGCTGATTCTTGCAACGGTTGTAGCCGACCGCCGCCGCTTGTGCTGACTTCCTGGAGGCGCGGGTATCGGTCAACCACTGGTGCTCGGCGTCGGCGATGATCACCGTCCCATCGGAGAACTCCACCTCGTAGCACGGGCGCCCGAGCATGATTTCGGTGGCGGCCACCACGCGCGTGGGCAGCCCGTCGTCGCCGATCAACTGGTCGCCGACCGCGACGTCACGCATGGTCGTCCAACCGGTCGGCGTGGGCAGCGGCGTGTCGAGTCCGAGCGCCTTCCCGACTCCAGGCCTCGCCGCCACGATGATCATCTGCCCGGCGTGCAGACCGTTGGTCACCTCGTCGAGTTCGGTGAAACCGGTCGGCACGCCGCGGGCGACTCCCCCGTTCGAGGCGATGGCGTCGATCTCGTCCATCGTCGGCTGCAGCAGGTCCTCGAGCGGAACGAAATCCTCCGAGGTTCGCCGCTCGGCGACCTCGTAGATTTCCGCCTGGGCCCGGTCCACCACTTCGGCGACATCGGCACCCTCGGCACCGGCGTAGCCGTACTGCACGACCCGCGTGCCGGCCTCCACAAGCCGACGCAGCAGCGCCTTCTCGGCCACGATGTCCGCGTAGTACCCGGCATTGGCGGCGGTCGGCACCGTCGAAATCAGGGTGTGCAGATAAGGCGCTCCACCGATCCTGCGCAGCATTCCACGGCGGTCCAGTTCGGCGGCCACCGTCACGGCGTCGGCGGGCTCCCCGCGGCCGTACAAGTCCAGGATCGCGTCGTAGACGTTCTGGTGGGCGGGACGATAGAAGTCGCCGGGCCGCACCCGCTCGAGCACATCGGCGATGGCGTCCTTGCTCAGCAGCATCCCGCCCAACACCGACTGCTCGGCGGCCAGATCCTGCGGCGGCTGACGGCTGAACTCCTCGCTGGGCGGCGACGAGTCCATCCCGGGCGCCAGGTCATCTACGACAGCCACGGACTCACACCTCCCTCAGGTAACCATGATACGAACATACATTCGATAGGCGACACTCAACAACGTCGATCAGGGCACTCCCAGTCCGGTCCCATGCGCCCGCAAAGCCTTGCGCCGGGAAGACCGTAAACGTTGCTGGCCTGCTGTTGAAAGGGCCGCTGTTCATAAGGCTGTGCATCGTGTGTGCATATCCATCGACACCTGTGTTGAGTGGGGTGTGGAGAACCTGTGGAACAAAACGCGGCGCTGCGACATCCCTGCAGATAAGGGTCGTACAGAGGTGGTGAATTCGTGTGGAGAAGAATCTCCTCGGCGTGTCGTCGCAGGTTACTGTGCCGGGCGTGTTGGCTTTCGGCCATATTTTCGCCGCGTTACGAGGGGGTTAAGGGGTGCACCCTGGGACGTCACCCAAATAGTTCGCCAGGCCGACCATCCACAGGGGAACCCGGCGGCGCTCTGCGGGCACGACAAAATCCGGCGGCCGCCGATTAACGACAGCCGCCGGATATGAACGAACGGTGCTGAGTTAGCTATCCGCGACGACGTTCAGCGCAACGTCGACATTGATCTCGGGGTGCAGATGTACCGCCACCGAATGGGTGCCGACCGCCTTGATATGCGACTTGGGCAGCCGAATAATGCGCTTGTCGAGATTAGGGCCGCCGGCCTTCTTGATTGCTGCGGCGACATCCCCGGCCGTCACCGAGCCGAACAACTTGCCCGAATCGGCCGCCGTCTTCACCGGCAGTGAGACCGGACCGAGCGCCTCGATCGCCGTCTTGATCTCGTTGGCGTGGCCGAGATCGCGCACGGCCTTGGTCTCGCGGGCCCGGCGGATCTCGTCGGCCTGCTTCTGTGCGCCACGTGAGGCAACGATCGCCAGGCCACGCGGAAGGAGGAAGTTACGGCCGTACCCGTCCTTGACCTCGACAGTCTCGCCGACGGTACCAAGATGGTCGACGTCGGCCGTCAGAATCAGCTTCATCGTTATTCGTACTTTCGGTTGGGTCCGGCGGTTATCGCGCCGACGACGTGAAGGGCAGCAGAGCCACCTCGCGGGCGTTCTTCACCGCGATCGCGATGTCGCGCTGGTGCTGCACGCAGTTACCGGTGACCCGGCGAGCCCGGATTTTGCCGCGCTCACTGATGTAGGTGCGCAGCAGTGTCGTGTCCTTGTAGTCGATCGATTGCCCCTTCTTCGAGCAAAAGACGCACTTACGCGTCTTGATCGGCTTTTCCGGGGCCGGGCGCCGTTTCGTGGACTTGGGCATGTGTTTTTACTTTCCGTTTGCTACTGGTCTTGTGTGGTTCGAAGGTGTTTGACGTCAGAACGGAGGTTCTTCGTCGCCGCCGGCGAAGGAACCCGATGCCGGGGCACTGCCCCACGGGTCGTCCGCCGGTGCGCCGCCGCCCGACTGGGCGGGAGCCGACTGGCGGGATCCGCCACCGCCGCTGCCGAATCCGCCGCCTCCGCCGCCACTGCGGCTGGCCTTGTTGACCTTGGCGGTCGCGTAGCGCAGCGAGGGCCCGATCTCGTCGACCTCAACCTCGACGACGGTGCGCTTCTCACCTTCGCGGGTTTCGAACGAGCGTTGCTTGAGCCGTCCGGTGACGATCACCCGTGATCCACGGGTGAGGCTTTCCGCGACATTCTCCGCGGCTTCGCGCCAGATGTTGCACCGCAAGAACAGCGCCTCGCCGTCTTTCCATTCCCCGCTTTGGCGGTCGTACATCCGGGGTGTGGACGCCACGGTGAAATTCGCGACGGCAGCACCCGACGGCGTGAACCGCAGTTCAGGGTCGGCAGTCAGGTTTCCGACAACGGTGATAGTGGTGTCACCAGCCACTGGTGCCTCCTGGGTCTGTCCTGGTTCTCGGTGGTTTCGCTGAGCCTACGCAGCCGTGCCGACGGCCGGAACTCAGTGCTTGTCGGTGCGCATCACCTTGGTGCGCAACACCGACTCGTTGAGGCTGAGCTGACGGTCGAGCTCGGACACCGTGGCGGGGGCCGCCTTGAGGTCGACGACTACGTAGATGCCTTCGGCGTGCTTGGCGATCTCGTAGGCCAGCCGGCGCTTGCCCCAGATGTCCACCTTGTCGACGGTTCCGCCGTCCTTGCGGACGACGTTCAGGAACGTCTCCAGGGACGGAGCAACGGTGCGCTCGTCAAGTGTGGGGTCAAGAATGACCATGATTTCGTATGGACGCATGGAAACCTCACCACCTCCTCTGGTCTAAGCGGCCACGGTCGATCCGTGGCAGGAGAGTCGCCTGCGTCGGCAACCGCCCCAGGGTACCGGACGACCAGCCAACCAGCGAAATCCGCGCTTCGAAACTCTCGGCCGCTGCCGAACAGGGGTGGTTACTGCCGTGCCTGCAGGTATTCGGTTGCCCGGGCCACCGTCGCCTCGTCAGCCTTGGCCAGCGAACCGGCGCCGAACGGCGGCTGCGGGTCGTATTCGATGATCAGCTGCGCGGCCTGCGCGGCGACGCGGTCGACGAGAAGCTCGGTGAGCCGCAGCGCCATGTCGATCCCGCTGGACACCCCGGCCGCAGTGATGATGCGTTCCGGCAGGTGCTCCACGACGCGGTCTGGCACGTAGCGCGCGCCCAACTCGTTGAGCAGATCCGCGGCGCGCCAATGCGTCGTCGCGGTCAGGCCGTCGAGCAGTCCGGCACCGGCGAGCAGCAGCGCACCCGTACACACCGAGGTCGTGAAGATTGTTCTCGGGTGCACCGCCCGCAACCACCCGGAGATGGTCTCGTCGTGGATCAGCTTGCGGGTCCCGACGCCGCCGGGCACGACGACGACATCGGGGGCGTCGATCTCGTCGAAGGTGGCGTCGCAAGCGACGCCGAGCATGCCGTTCTCCGTACGCACCTCGCCGCGCCGGTCCCCGACGAACGTCACGTCGATCGACGGAATGCGTTGCAGCACTTCATACGGTCCGACCGCGTCAAGTGCGGTGACGCGTGGGAACAACGGGATTGCGACCAGCATCACGCCTGCCTCTGACCGGTTGTCGTCTCGAGTCCGGTATCGGTGTCGAGCGTGGGCGCGGATATGACTGGCCGTCGCGCCCGGTGCGGACGCAGCCAGTCCGGCAACCAGCCGGGCGGTGCATCGGGAGCGCGGTCGAACGCGCCGCCGGCCGGGTCGTCCACGCGCCCGTTCCACCGCACCAAGTCCTCCTCGGGGTGGTAGATCTGGCGGATCACCAACGCGCACAACACAACAACGGCGATGTCACGCAGCAACACCGTCGTGGTGAAAAACTGCTCGGGCAGCGAACGATTCGGGTTCCCGTACAGGTAGTACATCCGCGGCACCCACACCACCGCGTCGATCGTCATCCACGTCAGCAGCACCCGCCGATGTGGTAACGCCAGCACCGCAAGCGGCACCAACCACAGCGAGAACTGCGGGCTCCACACCTTGTTGGTCAACAGGAACGCGGCCACGACGAGAAACAGCAACTGCACCACGCGGGGCCGTTGCCCAGCGGTGAGCGCGATGTAAGTGATTGCGGCACAACACACGACGAACGAGACGGCGACCACGGCGTTGAGCACCGCGGGCGGCTCCCAGAAGCCCAGCTTCGGATCGAAGCCCGGCCAGCCGGTGAACGACTTGACGACGTTGTACACCGAGTCCATGTCGTCGCCCCGGCGGGCGTTGAGCCGGAAGAACTCCGACCAGCCGCGCGGAAAGAGCACCAGCACGGGGAGATTCACCAGTGCCCAGGTGAGCACGGTGGCCAACACCGTACGAACCAGCGCACGAACACGACCGGTACGAACAGCCAGCACCAGCATCGGTCCCAAGAACAACAGCGGATACAACTTTGCCGCGGCGCCCAACCCGATCAGCACACCGGCCAGCACCGGTTTGCGTCGCGCCCAGGCGAGCAGCCCGCTCATCGCGAACCCCGTTGCGAGCGCATCGAAATTAGTGAATATCTGGAAGATCAGCAGCGGCGAGGCGGCCACCAGAGCCGCATCCCAGATGCGGCGACCGGACAGGCCCGCAGTGGCCCACACGGTCGCCAGCCAGGCCAACGCCAACCCGAACGCGGCGATGTCGAAGAACACCACCACCTCGGCGATCACCGGAACCGGGGCCAGCTTGCTCAATGCGGTGTAGGTCTTGGCCAGCGCCATCGACACGTACTGGTAGACCCCGGTCAGCACCGGATACTCCATGTAGCGCACAGCGGGCTTGCCGTCATAGCGGGTCTGCGGTGCACCGCTGGAATCGGTTTCGATCCAGCTCGACTTGTACGGAAACTTGCCCTGGTTCAACAACTCCGCGCCGTACAGCGGGACCGTATCCGAATAACACAACTCGTAATAGGCGCGCTGATTGTCCCAGTTGGCCACGCGCTGATCACCGGTTCCGGTGCCGGAACTCTGCAGGCACGCCGCCTTCGTCGACCAGCCCAGCGCCAGGAAGATCAGAGCGAACACGAACATCACCCGCACCGGCGTCATCAGCCGAGCCCGGCCGATCAGCGCGTGCCGCCCCACCGGGCCGCCGACCGCATCGGCCAAGGCGGCACCCAAAGAGTCTGTGCGGCTGGGGCAATCGCGATTGTCCGCGCTACGCAGATCATCGGCCAGCGTGCGAGGGGAAATGGTGGCGCTCTCCTGCTGAGCGCCGGTCACGGTGGCGGTTGTCCGAATGGCGGGGGAGCCGGTTCGGGCGGTGGTGCCTGTCCCGGCGGCGGTGGCGGCGCCCCGGTGATCGTCGTCGGGGGGCCCACCGGGATGGTGATGCCCGGGGCGACCTCGATCGTGGGCTGGATGACGGTCACCTGGGGCGGCGGAGGCGGCGGGGCAGGAACCCCGGCATAGCCGCCGATCTCGGTCGGTTTGGGGAAGGTCTCGTTGGGAGTGCCCTTCAGCGCACCGTCCATCGTCGACTTCCAGATGTCCGACGGCAGCCCCGAGCCGTAAACCTCTGCGCCCGAAGCGGTTACCAGCGGCACATTGTCCTGGACCGTCCCGACCCACACCGCCGTCGACAGGGACGGGGTGTATCCGACCATCCACGCGTCCTTATTGGCCTGGGTGTCGCCCAGCTGCACCGTGCCGGTCTTGGCCGCCGACGCCCGGCCGCCCGATAGGGCATGGCCCCGCGAATACGAGGCGATCGGTTGCATCGCCGCGGTGGTGTTGTCCGCGACCGCCTTGTCGATGCGTTGATCGGCGCCCTTGTCGGAGGTTCCGGCGTCGAAAAGCACTTGGCCGTCGGCATTGACGACCTTTTGCACTAGGTGCGGCGGGTGGTACACGCCGGACGCGGCCAGCGTGGCGTACGCCGAGGCCATGTCGACCGGTCGAGTTTGGTACTGGCCCAGCACAATTCCGTTGTTCGGCGGACCACCCTTGCCGTCCTCGGACAACGTGTGTGGGACGCCGGGGAAACTCTTGGCGACGCCGGCCTCGTGTGCGGCGTCGGCGACGGCGGCCGGTCCGTTCTTGAGTTTGAGCATCAGCCGGTAGTAGGCGGTGTTCAGCGACATCTTCAGCGCCTCGGCGATATTGCAAGTGCCGCAGTTTTCACCGTCGACATTGGTGATCTTGATGCCGTCGACCGTCAGCGGTGAGCTGTCGACTTGGTATCCCAACCCGATGCCCTGCTGGAGGGCTGCCACCAATGCGAACACCTTGAACGACGATCCGGTCTGCAGCCCAGCCTGCGCGAAGTCGAAGCCGTTGGCGTCCGAGCCGCCGTAGTAGGCGCGGATCGCGCCGGTGTGCGGGTCGATGGACACCACCGCCGAGCGCATATCGGGGTCTTGTCCGTCAAGGTATTTCGAGACGGCCTTCTCCGCGGCCTGCTGAGCCTTGGGATCGATCGTGGTGGTGATCTGCAATCCCTGAGTGTTCAGGGTCTGCTCGTCGATGTTGAACAGCTCCATCAGCTCTTTGGTGACCTGACGTTCGATCAGGCCGTTGGGACCGGTGGTCTGATTCTGTGCGCGAGCCTGATCGGGCGGGACGGTCTGGGGGAATTGCTGTGCCGCACGATCGCTCGGCGATAACGCCTTGGTTTCCACCATGCCGTCGAGCACCCAGTTCCAGCGGGCCTCGGCACCCTTGGGATCCACGGCCGGGTCGAGCGATGACGGCCGGCGAATCAGCGCCGCCAACAGCGCTCCCTCGGAAACCGTCAGCTGGTCGACGGGTTTGTCGAAGTAGGCCTTGGACGCCGCCGAGATGCCGTAGGCGCCGCGCCCGAAGTAGATGATGTTCAGGTAGGCCTGCAGCACTTCGTCTTTGGACCACTCCCCCGACATCTTGGTGGCGATGACGAGTTCCTTGGCCTTACGCAGCAGGCCCGCGAACCCGTGCTGCGCGGAGCCGACGAGCGCGTTCTTCACGTACTGCTGCGTGATCGTCGACCCGCCCTGCAGGCCGCCGCTGCCGAACAGGTTGTTCTCAACCGCGCGCGCGAAGCCGGTGAAGTCGAACCCCGGGTTCGAATAGAAGTTACGGTCCTCGGCGGCGATGACGGCCTGGCGCACGTGCACCGGCACCTGGTTGATGTTGACGTCAACCCGATTGCCCTCGGGCGGCACGATTTTCGCGATCTCCGAGCCGTCGCTGGCCAGGATGGTCGAGACCTGGTTGGTGCGGATGTTGCCCGGTTTGGGAATGTCGACGATGAAGTACGCCATCGTGAAGGTGACGATCGGCAACAGGATCAGCACCGCCGCGCTGAGGTAGGCCGCGCGGCGGACCCAGCGCCAGTTGATCTGCTCGGCCCAACTCGGCGCCGTGGCCCGGTGGCTCGGCACATCGGGGCCCCCAGCGTCGCCGGGCCGTCGCGGTGGAGGCGGCGGCGGAGGGCCTTCCGGCGGCCGGCCCGACATCGGGCGCTCGCGCCTCGGCGGGCTCGACGACCGGCCGTCGAGCGCGGCCTTCACTTCCTCGATCGCATCGCGGGGCGCGGGCCTGGATCCGGGACCACCCAGCGCGGCTTTGACCTCGTCGATCGGGCCGGACCGGCGGAGAGAACCGTCGTCGGCGACCGCCGGCAGGATCGTCGTCTGCCGATCGTCGGGAGGAACGCGGCGACGGGTCCCGGCGTCGCCGCGATGCGCCGAACGATCGGACTCGTCCGGACGATCGGCGTTGGGTTCCTTGCTCATACGCTCAGTCGCGGACCTGCTCGGGTCGTCGGGCGACTGGTCGTGGCGCCCTTCGTTATTCAATGGCCGCGCTGGCGCCGTTGCGTGCCGTCCGCGGACCGCGGGTTCCCTTGGGAGGGCGTTCCGCGCCGAGCACATACGACTTGACTAGGTGGTTCCAGCTGCAGGTTCGGCACACCTCGACCACATGAACCGAGAACTCCGTGAACTTCATCGCCAGCAAGACCAGCTCCTCTGCGGTGCGGGCCGAACCCGACACCGCGCCCAGGTGATCACCGAACACCCAGGACACCAGCGTGAGCTGTTCCTTCCGGCAGATCGGGCACATCACCTGGCTGGTCTTGCCGTGAAACTTCGCGGCGCGCAGCAAATAGGGATTCGCATCGCAGACCTCGGTCACACCCGTGCGGCCCGAGTACACCTCGGCCAGCAGTGAGCGGCGCCGAAGCGCATAGTCCACCACTTGTCGCTGCAGTCGCACGTTCACCAGAGTACGTCGCCGTCGGCACCGCCGATACGCAACCGAGGCTGTCGGCACCGCTGCGCCGCGGTAACAACAGGTGACTTCTACGATCATCCGCATGGCGAAATGGCTGGGCGCACCACTCGGCGGCGGAGTGACCACCGCGACCCGCGCCAAAGACACCGACCGGCAAGACACCTGTACGGTGCTCGACAACGCCCTGGCCGACGGCGAGCTGTCCGGCGAGGAACATCGCGAGCGCGTCAGCAAGGCCACCAACGCGGTGACACTCGGCGACCTGAAGCTTCTGGTGCAGGATCTGCAGGGCAGCACCCCGGCGCGACTGCGCGCGGCAAAGTCCACCACCTCACCGGCCGTCCGCTCGCGCGGCATCGCGATCGCCGCATTGGTCGTGTCGGTGTTGTTCGGCATGGGCCTGGGCTGGGGGCTGTACGGGAACACCAGCTCACCGCTGGACTTCACCTCCGACCCGGGCGCCAAGCCCGACGGCGTCGCGGCCGTGGTGTTGACCCCACCCAAACAACTGCAATCCCTCGGCGGCCTCACCGGTCTGCTGGAACAGGCCCGCAAGAAATTCGGGGACACCGTCGGTTACCGGCTTCTCGTCTACCCCACCTATGCCAGCTTCTATCGCCCGGATCCGGCCGACGACCGCCGGGTGCTGGACTACGACTACCGCGGCGGCTGGGACGACCCGACCGTATCCCCCAGGACCGACGCCAAGGCCGTCGCGGCCGACCTGGCCAAGTTCGACGTCAAGACGGCGGTCGGCATCATGCGCGGCGCCCCCGAGACGTTGGGCATCAAGCCGTCCGAGGTCAAGTCGACGTACTTGATCGTCGAACCGGCCAAGGATCCGACCGCGCCCGGATCGCTCACGCTGTCGGTGTACGTCTCCAGCGACTACGGCAGCGGTTCGATTGATTTCGCTGGTGACGGCACCGTCAAGCGGGTTAACTATCCCTCCAGCTGAATCGGCCGCGGCGCGCGCTGGCGGCATTGAGCGTGCTTAGACGCTTGCACCCGACGCCGCGGTTTCCGTGCCTGTCCGGGGGACAAACTGCATGCCAACACTCGGTAGTGTTGTGGCAAATATATCGAGGCGATACTATTACGCGACGCGTCGGCAGGACGTAACCAGTTATGCAAATCTTTTCAGGGAGGTGATTCGATTGCTCGAGCTTGCGATCCTTGGGCTCCTGATCGAATCGCCGATGCATGGCTATGAGCTGCGCAAGCGGCTGACCGGCCTACTCGGCGCGTTTCGTGCGTTTTCGTACGGTTCGCTCTATCCGGCGCTACGGCGCATGCAGGCGGATGGGCTGATCGCCGAGAACGCGGCGCCGGCCGGTACTCCGGTACGGCGGGCCCGTCGGGTCTACGAGCTGACCGAGAAGGGTCGGCAGCGTTTCGGCGAGTTGGTGGCCGACACCGGTCCGCACAACTACACCGACGACGGCTTCGGGGTACACCTGGCCTTCTTCAACCGCACTCCGGCAGAGGCCCGGATGCGGATCCTCGAAGGTCGCCGCCGTCAAGTCGAGGAACGCCGGGAGGGTCTGCGTGAAGCCGTTGCGCGGGCCAGCAACTCACTCGACCGCTACACCCGTCAGCTCCACCAACTCGGGCTCGAGTCCAGCGAGCGCGAGGTCAAGTGGCTCAACGAGCTCATCGCCGCCGAGCGCGCGGCACCCGGGCTCACCGAGCAGGCATAACAACCCACGGCATTCGAGACATAGGTAAGTGAAGGTAAGGAGAACGCCCTATGAGTGAGCACCAGCCCGTCCGGGCGCCGGGAGCGCAGACGGAGGTTCGAGTCGCCATCGTCGGCGTCGGTAACTGCGCGTCGTCGCTGGTTCAGGGCGTCCAGTACTACTACGACGCCGACCCGAACAGCACCGTGCCCGGTCTGATGCACGTGACTTTCGGCCGCTACCACGTCCGCGACGTCAAGTTCGTGGCCGCGTTCGACGTGGACGCCAAGAAGGTCGGCTTCGACCTGTCGGAGGCGATCTTCGCGTCGGAGAACAACACGATCAAGATCGCCGACGTGCCGCCGACGAATGTGACGGTGCAGCGCGGCCCGACACTCGACGGCATCGGTAAGTACTACGCCGACACCATCGAGGTGTCCGACGCCGAGGCTGTCGACGTGGTCCAAGTGCTCAAGGAGGCCAAGGTCGACGTCCTGGTGTCCTACCTGCCGGTGGGCTCCGAGGAGGCCGACAAGTTCTACGCACAGTGTGCGATCGACGCCGGCGTGGCATTCGTCAACGCGCTGCCGGTGTTCATCGCCTCCGACCCGGTGTGGGCCAAGAAGTTCACCGACGCCGGTGTGCCGATCGTCGGTGACGACATCAAGAGCCAGGTCGGCGCGACGATCACGCACCGCGTGATGGCCAAGCTGTTCGAGGACCGCGGTGTGCAGTTGGACCGCACCATGCAGCTCAACGTCGGCGGCAACATGGACTTCCTCAACATGCTCGAGCGTGAGCGGCTGGAGTCCAAGAAGATCTCCAAGACGCAGGCCGTGACCTCAAACCTGCAGCGCGAGTTCAAGACCAAGGACGTGCACATCGGCCCGTCCGATCACGTCGGCTGGCTCGACGACCGCAAGTGGGCCTACGTGCGGCTGGAAGGCCGTGCGTTCGGTGATGTGCCGCTGAACCTGGAGTACAAGCTCGAGGTGTGGGACTCGCCGAACTCGGCCGGCGTCATCATCGACGCGGTGCGGGCAGCGAAGATCGCCAAGGACCGTGGCATCGGCGGACCGGTCGTGCCGGCATCGGCCTATCTGATGAAGAGCCCCCCGAAGCAGCTTCCCGACGATGTCGCGCGGGCCCAGCTCGAAGAGTTCATCATCGGCGCCGACTAGTTCGACCTGGTGCGCCGCCCTGCGGTGCGCTGCGGAATCGAACGCACCGGGCAGTTCGATT